>JASHSC010000655.1 GCA_030036915.1 Terriglobia bacterium | reverse complement strand
GAGTTTCGCCAACAGGTCCAAGCCCTCATCGTTGATAGCGAGGAGCGCCTGCGCCAGGGCTTCCAATCGGTGTACAAAGAATCCGCGTCTTCGCTCATCAATTTGCGCGGCGACCTCCTCCAGCAGATCCAGTCGCGCGGTTCGCAGATGATTCGCTCATCGGAAGAGACTTTGCGCACACGCCTGCGTGAACAGTTGACCGTCGAGCAAGCCCCCGACCCCGAAACGCCTCCTGCCAAGGTCACGGAAAAATAGCCCGTCACGGCTTCTTCTCTCCTCAATTTTCCTCGACAGCGGAATTGTTGTGGGCCGGCCGGCCGGAGGTCTGAAAAAAGCAATCTCACGCAAAGGCGCAAAGACGCAAAGCTACGCGCTGTAGCGGCGCTCTATGAGCGTCGCATTGTAGGGGGCTAGTCCGTGGGCTGACGGATAAGCCCCGGCGGCAGTCCCGCCCAGGCGAGACCGCCGCGGCAGAGTTCAAACTGAGACACTCTCCAATTGAATCTTCGCAACCATGTGCGGGGCGAGGTTTGGTATAATCGAGGTGTTGCGGGGAACCGCCGCCCTTAATTCGCTCTCGAGTGTCCGAAAGGTCTGAGCGGAGATCGGAACGAAGTGAGCATGCCTCCTTCCAGGTATTTTTCCCGCACTGCCGGCGCTTCAAAAAACCTGTTGGCTCGAGCGTTGTGGCCCGCCATACGGGCGCGCGGCCGGAGGATGATTCCAAACCACGACGAATCCCGAAAGGAGATCCAAGAGGAACACGATGGCAACCACTCACGTTGAGCCGCAAGCCGACTCGTCACCTGCGGGTCAGCAGCAAATCATCAACGACCTGAGCATCCAGGTGGCGACGGTCAACGGCTCGGGCAGTCAGACGGCAAACCTGGTTTTGCTTCGCGCCATTTTTCAGATGGGCATTCCGGTATCCGGCAAGAACCTCTTCCCTTCCAACATTGCAGGCCTTCCCACCTGGTTCACCATCCGGGCTTCCCAGCACGGCTTCATCGCCCGCCGGCGCGACAGCGAGTACATGGTGGCGATGAACCCCGAAACCGCGGAAGAAGACGTGAAGACGCTCAAGCCCGGCGCCGCCTGCGTCTACGACGAGCGGCTGAACCTGAAGCGCCTGCGTGACGACGTGATTTTCTATCCCGTGCCCTTTGATCAATTGGTCACGCCCGTTTGTCCGGACGCGCGCCTGCGCAAGCTCGTGCGCAACATGATCTACGACGGCATTCTGGCCAAGCTGCTGGGCATCGAGATGGAGGAAATCCACAAGGCGCTCCAGAAGCAGTTCCGGAAGAAAGCCAAGGCCGCCGACTTGAACTGGAACGCCGCGAGCGTGGGCTACGAGTACGCCGATAAGAACCTGGTGAAGGCGGACCCCTACAAGCTCGAGCGCATGAACGCGACGGCGGGCAAAATACTGATTGAGGGCAACGCCGCCACCGCCTTGGGCGCCATGTTCGCGGGCGTCACGGTGGTCACCTGGTATCCCATCACGCCTTCCTCCTCCGTCTGCGAGACGCTGACCGAATACATGAAGCGCTACCGCATCGACAAGGAGACCGGCAAGGCCACTTTTGCCATCGTGCAGGCTGAAGACGAACTGGCCGCGCTGGGCATGGCGCTGGGAGCCGGATGGGCCGGGGCCCGCAGTATGACCTCGACTGCCGGACCGGGCATTTCCCTGATGGCGGAGTTCGTGGGCTTCGGTTATTACGTGGAAATTCCCGCCGTGATTTTCGATATTCAGCGCGTTGGACCTTCCACGGGCCTGCCCACGCGCACCGCGCAGGGCGACATCATCTCTACGGCGCTGCTTTCGCACGGCGACACGATGCACCCCATGTACCTGCCCTGCTCGGTGAGCGAATGCTTCGACATGGCGATTGACGCCTTTGACCTGGCGGAGGAGTTGCAAACGCCGGTGTTCGTGATGAGCGACCTGGATTTGGGGATGAACACCTGGATGTCCGAACCGTTCACTTACCCCACCAAGCCCATCTCACGCGGTAAAGTCCTGAGCGCGGAACAAGTGCGCGAAATGGGCGGGTTCCAGCGCTACAAGGACGTGGATGGCGACGGCATTGGCTATCGCACGCTGCCCGGAACTCCCGACCGGCTGTGCGGCTGGTTTGCGCGCGGCAGCGGCCACAACGAAAAGGCCATCTACAGCGAGCGGCCGGACGTTTATGTGAACAACATGGACCGCCTGACGCACAAGTTTGAAACCGCGCGCACCAAGATGCCCGGGCCCGTCATCGTGGACGCGGCCAAACCCGAAGTGGGCATCATCGCCTACGGCACCAGCCACTGGGCGATTGAAGAAAGCCTGGGCCAGTTGCTCCGCGAGCACGATATCGACGCCGGTTATTGCCGCCTCCGCGCGTTTCCCTTTAGCCGCGAGGTTCACGACTTTATCAACCGCTATCAGCGCGTTTACGTGGTTGACCAGAACCGTGACGCGCAGATGCTCGGCCTGCTGCGCCTGGAGTGCAGCGCGGAAGAGATTGCCAAGCTCCGCAGCGTGCGTCACTACGACGGCCTGCCCGTTGACGCGCGCAGCGTGACGGACGAAATTGCTTCCCAGGAGGGGGCGAACTGACATGGCTACAACCACCGTTCCACCATCACCATCCGCCAAGCTCAATCGCATTGGGCTGGAGATGACGCACTACAAGGGCAACAAGACCACGCTCTGCGCCGGTTGCGGCCACAATGCCATTTCCGAACGCATCATCGAAGCGTGCTACGAAATGGGCGTAGAGCCCCACCGCGTCGCCAAGCTTTCCGGCATCGGCTGCTCGTCCAAGAGCCCGGCGTATTTCCTGAATACCGCCTACGGGGTGAATGCCGTCCACGGCCGCATGCCGTCGGTGGCCACGGGCGCCTTGCTGGCCAATCGCCACCTGATCGCCATGGGCGTGAGCGGCGACGGCGATACCGCCTCCATCGGCGTCGGCCAGTTCGTGCATTTGATGCGGCGCAACCTGCCCATCATTTACATCATTGAGGACAACGGTTGCTACGGCCTCACCAAGGGCCAGTTCTCGGCCACAGCCGATCTCGGTTCGAAACTCAAGACCGGCGTGGTGAACGACCTGCCGCCCATCGATACCTGCGCGCTGGCCATTCAGCTCGGCGCCACGTACGTTGCGCGGTCGTTCTCCGGTGACAAGCGCCAGTTGCTCGCGCTCATCAAGGGCGCACTTGCCCACCAGGGCACTTCCATGCTCGACGTGATTTCTCCTTGCGTGACTTTTAATGATCACGAGGGCTCCACCAAGTCCTACAGCTACGTGAAAGACCACGATTCGCCCGTGGCGGACGTGAGCTTTGTTCCGTTTTTCGACGACATCACCGTCGATTACGACCCCGGAACAACCACCGACATCACTCTGCACGATGGCTCGCATGTGCTGCTGCGCAAGGTGAACACCGATTACGATCCCACCAATAAGGGCGCCGCTCTGCACATGCTCACCGAGTCGCACGACAAGGGCGAAATCCTGACGGGGCTCTTCTACGTCGCTCCGGAGAAGCCCAATTTCATCGACCTGCTGAATATCGAGGATGAACCGCTGGCCACTCTTCCCGAGTCGAAGGTGCGCCCGCCCAAAGAAGTGCTGGACCAGGTGATGCAGTCACTGATGTAGCGCCCGAGGTCCAATGCGGATATTCTGTGCATGGAGCGGGGCGGGCTTGATCGCGGAGTGGTTCATTTCCTCGCGCACTCAAAGACAAACTTAAAGCCGTCCGTGCCGCTGCCCGGAACCACGTCGGCGCGCTCCACTTGCTCGGCGCAGCCGTGCTTTTTCAGTGAAACCGCCTCGCGCCCGGGGAGCAATTCCATCATTGCCGTGCCATCAGGATCGCTCGCGGCCTTCACGTCGTCGACAATATCGCCGTTGGAGAAAGTCGCATCAAGTTCAATCCCTCCCTCGGGCTTTCCCTGCGGATCAACGACCCTGATCAGGACGGGTTTGTGAACCAGCTTTTTCGCATCGGTAATTTCTTCCGGATAGAAGACCAATTGCACGTCGCCACTGGGGGCAGAGCGGGTCAGATCCTGGTGACGGTAAGTCACGGTGTCCTCCGTGGCGCCTTCCTGCCGGCCGGTTACCCAATAGAGCACCAGCGGCAGGTGCTGGAAAGAGAATTTTCCGTCAACCCCGGTCGTTACCTGATCGATCAGCAGCCCCTGCTCGTCCTGCAGGGATACCCTCATGCCGGCGCGAGGTTGAAGGTCCTTGTTCAAGGCCGTGCCGGTCAAAACGCCCGTGGAATCGGGCAGAGGCGGGCGCAAATCCACAGGGATCGTGTTGCTCGTCACTTCGCCTTGCCAAAGATTCACGCCGAGGGTGCGCTCGAAATCATCCGCATTGGAATAGGCAGCGGAGTAATCCACCGTCAACTGGTAGTTCCCCCAAATCGGTTTGTCCCCGTCCGCCAGCGCGGGCTGCAGGCGAACAATCGAGGTCTCCTTGTAATCTGAGCCTGGCTCGACCTTCACCAGGCGCGGCTTGGGCATGAGTACGTATTCGAGCACCTTGCCCTCTGCCGGGGAGACGATCGAAGATACAACTCGCGAATCAGCGGGGTGAAGGTGGACTTGCACGGTCGATCCGCCTGTGGTTTCGGTGGGTTTGTTCTCCTCGCTGACGATCTGTTCAACGGGGTGCGGTCCGTGTGCGCGGCGATAGAGCCACACCGCTTGTGAAGAAGAGTTGTGGATTTGGAGATAAATTCGCGCCGCTTCCGGTTCGGCCTCGAAGGCTTTTTGCAGCGAAATGAGCAGACGGAGGGGCGGCGCGCTCGTATGGCCCTCCGCGCGGGTCGCCGGCAAGAAACGGGCGGGAATCAACACCAGGGAAAAAGTCCCAACACAAAGGAACCAAAACGCCCGGCGTAGATTGGATGAAAAGGTGGGGCGGGCATCAGGGTTTCCAGCTTCGAGGCGTCGTGATCTCTCAGTATCTCGGCCGTTCATCCTCTGCGTACCTCTCAAAGAACCCGCAGGATTAAGCACTTCAAGTAATGCGTTTCGGGCACGGTCAGGAGAATGGGATGATCGCGCGACTGCGTGCGTCGCTCCACCACCGCGACCGTGCGGTGCGCGTCGAGCGCCGCTTCCGCGACTACTTCCAGTAGGTCCGCCTCACTGACATGAAACGAGCAGGAGCAGGTAACGAGATAACCGCCGGGATTCAGGATTTTCAGCGCGCGCAGATTCAGTTCTTTGTAACCGCGCAGGGCTGAGTCATGGCTGGATTTCTGCCGCGCAAATGCCGGCGGATCAATCACTACCATGTCAAAGCGCTGCTTTTCCTGGTCGGCGGCCTTCAAGAAGTCGAAGCAATTGGCTTCCTTCCACTCCAGGTTGCGAAAGCCGTTTAATTCCCGACTGCGCTGAGCCTGCTTCAGCGCATCAGCGGAGGAGTCGATGCCCAGAACGGATTCGCAGTGCGGCGCGAGCGTGAGCGCAAAGCCGCCCGTGTAGGTAAAGCAATCGAGCGCCCTTCCACGCGCGTAATTGGCAGCCGCAGCGCGGTTTTCGCGTTGGTCGAGGTATCCGCCAGTCTTCTGCCCATACCGCAGGTCGAAGCACATCTTCACGCCGTTTTCCTCCACCACCACTTCGGAGGCGTCTTCGCCCGCCAGCACTCCGGTTTGCTCCGGAAGACCCTCCAGCGCGCGCACCGCAGCGTCATTGCGTTCCAGAATTGAGCGCGGCGCGAGTTCTTTTTGCAGCACCTCAACTACCGTGGACTTCAACCGGTCCATCCCCTGGCTGAGGGTTTGAATGACCAGGCAATCGCCGTAGCGGTCAACGATGAGGGAAGGAAGCAGATCGCCCTCGGCGGCAACAAGGCGAAAAGCCTGCGCTCCCGCCGCGACTTGCCGGCGAAATCGGGCGGCGGCGAGAATCCGTTCCGCGAGGAATGCAGCGTCGAAGGGCCGCGCCTCGCGCGTCAAAAAGCGCAGGGCGATTTGCGACTGCGCGCTGTAAAGCGCCTGACCGCAAAAACAATTCTTCGAGTCGACCATGCGCACCACGCCCGGCTCAGCCCCTGCCGAGGGGGCCACGTCGGACCGGTAAATCCAAACATGCCCGGAGGCAAGCCGCTCGACGCCGCGTGAAGTAATGGTGACGCTGGGCGCGGTCATTTCTTAACTCTAGCATATGAAAACCCTGGCGAGTGGCTCGGGGTTAGTGGTCAGCGCGGAAACTAAGCAGTAAAGAAAAAGGGTTGGCGGGCTCCACGCCGGAATCACCCGCAGTGGGTCAGTTTGAATTCCGTAGGGGCAGGGCTTGTCCCTGCCCTTCAGTCCAGCGACATCGGGCAGGGCACCCGCAAGGGGTGCCCCTACGCCGAAATTTCAAACTGACCCACTACGGAATCACCACTTCGCTGAGATGGAAACGGGTTCATAATTCATAATTGCAATTCGATGCTGCTTGAAGAATTTGACTATACGATTCCCGCCGAACTCATCGCCCAGCGGCCGCTGGAGGAGCGCGACGCTTCGCGCCTGATGGTGTTGCGCCGCGAAGCGAAGCAATGGGACGACAGGACGTTTCGCGAGCTGCCGCAATTGCTCGAGCCCGGGGACCTTCTGGTTTTCAACAACACCAAGGTTTTTCCCGCGCGCCTGCTGGGCCGGCGCCGGGGAATTACTTCGCAGCGCTTGGGAAAAAATAACCCGGCGCAGCGTGGCTTCCTGAGCGGCGAGACGGAGTTGATGCTCACGCGCCAAGTGAGCGAAGACATTTGGCAGGGATTGGTGCATCCGGGCCGCAAAGTTCGGACCGGGGAAGTTCTGGTGTTCGGCGAGGGCGAGCTGGAAGCGGAG
>JASHSC010000654.1 GCA_030036915.1 Terriglobia bacterium | reverse complement strand
TCATCAAGACCGATTCCATGATTCATCAGGAGCGGTTCGAGATTTTCTAGGATGTCTACTGTTGAATTTGCGCGGGCACGTGGTCTTTCAGCCGACAGGCCATCTGCCCGCGCTTTTGATTTTCACCATCGGTTCCCAAAGTGGTCTATGAAGACTAAGCTCCTGGCAAACGCAAATTGCAGGTGCATCCGGAGATGTTTATGAAAACAAAGGGACTCCAAAAGGGCAGAATTCATGCCCGTGATATAGAGAATGCGCTATTGGGGGGGATCTCCCCAGAAGTGATTGAAAACAAAGAATCGCAATTCGTGATCGGCCCGTGGGAATGGACAAATTAAGGTGCATCCGGGGATGTTGATGAAAACAAAGGACCGAAGTCTTTGACCACGAGAATGCGCGAAACATCTTTACTATGAAGAAGCGATGGACACGCCGCGGTTTTTTGCAAACCAGCCTGAAAGGCTCGATGGGTGTAGGCGGCGCCTTGGCTGGTGTGGCGTTGCCCAAGCAGAGCCCGGCGTCTCAGTCTTCGTCCAAGAGCGATGAACCGACTGCGGCTGGTTTCACCACGTCGCAACGCAACGTCCTCCGCAGCGCGATGGACGAAATCATTCCCGCTGGAGACGCCATGCTGGCGGCATCGGATGCCGGCTGCGGTGATTATCTCGAAAAACTCGCGGTGCAGTTCTCGGACATTCGCAAAAGTCTTGCCAAGAGCCTCGCGGCGCTCGATGCGCTCAGCCGGAAGCAATCTGGGCGAAGCTTCGCGGACCTCCCATCAGCGAGCCGAATTGAAACTTTAAGAAAAATGGAGAAGGGAATTGACGCACAGCATTTCGGCGTCCTGCGCGATTTCATTTACGAAGCCTATTATCAGCAGCCGCAGATTTGGAAACTGATCGGTTACGAATTTTATCCTACCAACCAGAGCGGCCCGCGGATGAAGCCTTTTGACGACTCGGCGCTTGCCAAAGTCCGCGAAATGCCCGAGCTTTATCGCGAGGTGGACTGATGGGTGAGGATCGCGCCGATGTGTTGGTGATCGGCTCAGGCGCGGCGGGCGCGGCGCTTACCAAGCGGCTTACCGATTTTGGCGCCAAGGTCGTCTGCCTGGAGCAAGGCGATTGGATCAATCCCGCTGATTATCCTTCCGCGCGTTCCGACTACGAAATTTCCATTCACCGCGGGCCGTTCCACGTTTCTCCCAACATTCGCCGCCGTCCGGAAGATTATCCGGTGGTGGAACTCGGCAAGGATCCTCCCTACGTTCAGATGTTCAACGCCGTGGGCGGAAGCACGATCCACTACACCGCGCATTTTCCGAGATTGCATCCGTCTGATTTCCGGGCGAGAACGCTGGACGGCGTGGCGGAGGATTGGCCCATCAGTTACCGCGAACTCGAGCTTTATTACGAAATGAACGACCGGGAAATGGGCGTTGCGGGGCTCGCGGGCGATCCCGCCAATCCGCCGCGCCCCGAGCATCCCACGCCGCCGCTGCCCATCGGGCACTTGGGCGAAGCACTGGGGCGAGGCTTCGACAAGCTGGGCTGGCATTGGTGGGTGGCAGAGAATGGCATCGTCTCGCGCCCCTACGAGGGCCGCCCTGCGTGCGACCTGCACGGCAAATGTACCTACGGCTGTCCCATTGGCGCCAAGTCTTCTGCGGACGTGGCTTATTGGCCGAAAGCACTGAAAAAAGGCGCAGCGCTCAAAACCTGGGCGCGCGTCCGTGAGATTAGTTTGGATGAAAGGGGTTTGGCAAAAGGTGCGGTCTATTATGACCGTCAGGGCAATCTGCACGAGCAACTCGCGAAGATAGTGGCGATCTGCTGCAACGGCGTGGGCACGCCACGATTGCTCCTGAACTCAAAATCCAAAACCTTTCCCGCGGGATTGGCAAATTCCTCCGGGCTGGTGGGCAAGAATTTCATGACCCATGCGTGGCGGCAGGTGTCCGGAATATCAGGCGAGGAAATTGACACCACCGTGGGACCGCGTGGCGTGGCGGTGGCAAGCCAACAGTTTTATGAGACCGATTTGAAGCGTGGGTTTGTGCGTGGCTTCAGCTTTCAGGCGTCGCCCACATTTGGACCGCTTTCCTATGCGTGGGCCGGGTACAGTTCCCCCGCACTGCCCTGGGGTGCGGACCACCACCGCACTTTCCGAAGGCGCTTTCCCAAGCTTCTTTCCGTCTGGGTTCAGGGTGAAGACTTGCCCATGGAGTCGAACCGCGTCGAGTTGGACCCGGAAATGAAGGATTCCAGTGGCATTCCCGCTCCCCGCGTAACCTATGCGCATAGCGAGAACACTCTCCGCATGATGGATCACGGCGCGGCGCGGGCTCGCGAGGTTCTGGAAGCCGCGGGCTGCGTTGAAATTCTTGACGGCGGCCTGCACCAGCCTGCCTGGCATCTGATGGGTACAGCGCGCATGGGAAACAACCCCGGGAAATCTGTTGTGAACGCCTGGCACCAGACGCACGATGTGAAAAATCTTTTCATCGTCGACGGCAGTTCCTTTACCACCGCCGGTGCTGTCAATCCAACTTCCACGATCGGTGCTCTGGCCCTGCGCTGCGCTGATGGAATTTGGGAACGCCGCCGGGAATGGGCATAGGCTGTGGATTGACGGTGCGCAGGTTTGAAATTTATCCGGAGGCTTGAGAGAATTGCCATCGCATCAGCCGCAATTTAATTCGAAAGCATCCAATTTCGGGAGGAGCATTAAATGAATCTGCGAAAACTGGGAAATTCCGGGCTGGAAGTATCGCCTCTGGCCTTCGGGGGAAATGTTTTTGGTTGGACCGTGGATGAGCCCACCTCATTCCGGCTGCTCGACGCATTCGTTGCGGCAGGGTGCAATTTTATCGATACGGCCGACGTTTATTCGAAATGGGCGCCGGGTAACAAGGGCGGCGAGTCGGAGATGATTCTGGGAAACTGGTTCAAACGCAGCGGCAAGCGCCGGCAAGTGGTGATTGCCACCAAAGTCGGGATGGAAATGGGTCCCACGCAAAAAGGACTCTCCAGGAGTTACATCCTGCGGGCAGTCGAAGATTCTCTCAAGCGGCTTCAAACCGATTATATCGATCTCTACCAATCGCATGTGGATGACGCGAGCATACCGCTGGCGGAAACTCTGGAAACTTACGCGGAATTAGTAAAGCAGGGGAAAGTGCGAGCCATTGGCGCGTCTAATTACAAGGCCGACCGGCTGAGCGAAGCGCTGCGGACGAGTAAACGGCATGGCTTTCCTGCTTACCAGAGCCTTCAGCCCAATTACAACCTATACGACCGCGAAGAGTATGAATCCGGTCCGGAAACCGTTTGTCGCGAGAACGGATTGGGCGTGATCCCCTACTTTCCGCTGGCCAGTGGATTTTTGACGGGTAAATATCGCTCGGAAGCGGATCTTGCAGCGAGCAAGCGCGGACAGTTCGTGAAGAAGTATCTTAACGAACGGGGATTCAAAATCTTGCGCGTGCTGGATGATCTGGCCCGGGAGCTCCACGCCACCCCCGCAAGGATTTCTCTCGCCTGGCTGATGGCTAGGCCCTCCATCACTGCGCCCATTGCCAGCGCCACGAGCCTGGACCAACTCAACGACTTGATCGGCGCGACTGAGTTGAGGCTGGATTCGGCGTCGCTTGACCGACTGAATCAGGCCAGCGCTTACGCGCATGCAGCGGTGTAAAATTCACGAACCAGGGAGGTTTACCATGAAACATGCCCCGGAATTCCTTCGGCTGGTTGACGACGCCAGGGCGCGCATTCGCGAGACCAATGTTCAGGAAGTCAAGAAGCGGCTGGACGCCAAAGAAACCTTTACGCTCATCGACGTGCGCGAGGACAGCGAATGGGCCAAAGGTCGTCTGCCCACGGCAATTCACATCTGCAAGGGTGTCATCGAGCGCGACATCGAAAACGCAGTGCCCGTAAAGGCCACCCCTATCGTACTTTACTGCGGCGGCGGATTCCGCTCCGCGCTGGCCGCGGACAATCTGCAAAAAATGGGCTATACCAACGTCATTTCCATGGACGGCGGTTGGCGAGGATGGACGGAGGTCGGCTTACCCATAGTCCAGGATTGACGATGGCGAACAGGCGCGGGCAAAATCGTTAGTTCCGGTTGAAACGAATCCGAATCAAAGCACCGACCCCACATTGAATATCCTCGAACTCGCGATTCTAATTTGGCTGGGTTCTCTGGTAGCAGGCCTGCTGGGAGCATTGACTGGGCTGGGCGGCGGAATTGTAGTGACTCCGCTACTGACCCTGGCATTCGGGGTAGACCTTCGTTATGCCATCGGAGCCAGCCTGGTCTCCGTCATCGCCACATCCTCCGGCGCGGCCGCCGCGTATGTGAAAGAAGGTTTTACCAACATGCGCATCGGCATGTTCCTGGAGGTTGCTACTACGGTGGGCGCAGTGACGGGGGCAACACTGACAACCCGCTTGCCCGCTTCCAAAATTGCAATCATTTTCGGAATCGTGCTTCTCTGCTCGGCGTATTTCTCGACCCAGCCGGCCTCCTTGCACGCCACAGCGCCGCCAGATCGCGTTGCCACGATGCTGCGGTTGGACTCGCGATACCCCTCCGACGCCGGTCCGCAGGAATACCACGTGCGCGGCGTTCCTCTGGGTTTTGGTTTGATGTTTGTGGCAGGAACACTCTCCGGCCT
>JASHSC010000060.1 GCA_030036915.1 Terriglobia bacterium | reverse complement strand
GCGGCGAACGAGCTCACTCCCGCGCTGCCCGAGGAAGCCTTCAAGATTCTGCAGCCGGAGCTCGCCCGGGCCGTGGCTGGCCAGCTTGAGAGCCCTGATTTCCTCACTCATCAAGCCGTTACGTCCGCGCTTTTCCCCAAGGGCGATCCGAGTTTACGTCATGCGACACCCCAGACGGTGGCAGCCCTTTCCCTGAAGGACCTGCACGATTATTATCAGCGGACTTTCCGTCCCGATCTCGCTGCCATCGTGGTCATCGGCAACGTCAGCCCCAATGAGGCGAAGGCGGTCATTACCAAATACTTTGTTGACTGGAAGGCGGAGGGTCCAAAGCCGGATACGGATTTGCCCGCTGTGCCAAACAATAAGTCTGCTACCACAGCCGTCCCCAATGCACGCCGCGTCCAGGACGAAGTCACGCTGGCGGAAACTTTGAACATGAATCGCTTCAACCCTGATTACTATGCCCTGGAACTGGGCAACCACGTGCTCGGCGGAGGCTTCTACGCCACGCGCTATTATCGTGACTTACGCGAGAAAGGTGGGCTGGTCTATTCCGTTTCCTCGTCGTTTGATGTGGGCCGGACGCGTGGAATATACCAGGTGGAATACGGTTGCGATCCGCCCAACGTTATGAAAGCACACGCCATTGTGACGCGCGACCTGAAGGACATGCAGACTGCCCCTCCCACCGCGCATGAACTCGAGCAGGCCAAGGCGATGTTGCTTCGCGAGATTCCGCTTGCGGAATCGAGTCTCAGCTCGATTGCCGGCGGCATGCTCTCTAGAACGCTCATCGGGCTTCCGCTGGACGAGCCCATCCAGGCCGCACGCCGCTACATGGCCCTCACCCCGGAGGACGTGCGCGCCGCCTTCGTCAAATGGGTTCGACCCGACGATTTGATTCAGGTCACTCAGGGACCGGAGCCGGGCACGCCTGTGGCAAAGCCATGACGCGCGACCCCGGGTTCCTTGCGGCCATCATCTTCGATATGGACGGCGTCCTGGTGGACAGCAATGCCTTCCACCTGAGCAAGTGGGTTGACCTGTTCCGTGCCCATGGCGTCGCATTTACCGAAGAAGATCTGCCCAGGATGGTTCTGGGCCCTCCCAATGACGTAACCTTTCGCCGCTACCTGAAAGCTGATCTCACGCCTGAGCAAATTGACGAGTTGGATGAGGAATTGGAAGCAAACTTCCGCCGTGAGATCGGTCCGCATGCACGCACCATGCCCGGCGTGCGGCCTCTTCTTGACGATTGCCGCGCCCAGGGAATTCCCATGGCTGTCGCTTCCGCCGCCATGACCAAGAACGTTGATTTCCTCATTTCCACCCTCGGACTGCGCGATTATTTTCACGAAATGCTCTCGGCCGACGATATTTCCCACCCCAAGCCCGATCCCGAGATTTATCTGAAAGCCGCCGGCAAATTGGGCGTCGACCCCGCAATGTGCGCGGTCATCGAGGATTCATTCGTGGGGATTGAAGCCGCCAAACTTGCCGGTATGAAATGCCTGGCCGTTGCTTCCACTTTTCCTTCCGAAGAACTTCGCCGCCATACGCGTGCTGACTTGATCGTCCCGAATCTGCAAACGATTTCGCTCCGGACATTGCGAGGTCTGTTTGAGGGGGCGCGCTGAGGTTGCGCGAGTGCCTTGCCCGCGAGGTTCATTACCGGGAGGGCCGTGCCGCTTTGCAAGGGCTTTTCCTAAGCTCAGAGGTGAGAGAAAATAGCCGTTATGCGTGGAAGCGGTCCTGAGCGAACCGCAATCCCGGGATACCGCGCCGGGCTCGTGACGTTGGCGTTGCTGCTCGCTGGCGTTTGCGTGCCTACGGACTTTTATCCCACGGCATTTGCCGCGCCTCGCCAGCCCCCGCAAGCATCAACCGGCCAATCCGCCACAGTCCTTCGCCTCGATGTTGTGGATGAGAACGGCGCAGCGGTGCCCTCGGCGCACGTTACCCTCACCCCCCAGCAGGGCGCGCCAGTGCGCGGAGAAACCGATTATGCAGGCCGCAAGGATTTCACCAGTCTCACGTCCGGGACCTACTCCCTGCGAGTGGAGAAAGAGGGATTCTTTGCCGTCACCGGGAGGGTGATACACGTCGGGGAAGTTGCGAACGCCGATGTCCGGATGAACCACGTTCGCGAATTCTCTGAGCAGGTGAACGTGGTCTATTCGCCGCCGGCCATCGATCCCACCAAGACTCAATCGAGTGAAACACTCACGAGTGAGGACATCATTGACCTGCCCTATCCCGTATCGCGAGACATCCGCTACGCGCTGCCCATGCTGCCCGGCGTGCTTCAGGATTCCACCGGGCAGCTTCACGTGGATGGCGCAAGCACTCGCCAGGTGTACGACCAGATTGACGGCTTCAACGTTTCAGATCCTGCCACGGGCCTCTTCCTCACGCGCGTGAGCGTAGATGCCTTGCGCTCCGTGGACGTGGCGGAAAGCCGCTATTCCACCGAGTTTGGCAAAAGTTCGGGCGGCGTCATCAGCCTGCGCACCAGCAATGGCGACAACCACTGGCGCATCACCGGCACGGATCCATTTCCCGGCATCGAAGACCGGCGCGGCCTGCACGTGAACAATTGGACGCCGCGCGGCATCGCTTCCGGCCCCATCCGACCCGGCAAGGCATGGTTCATGGACGCAGCCGAACTCGAATATGACCAGACTTTCTACACGGAACTTCCCCCCAATGCTGACCGTTACGCTGTTTTGCGCGGAAGTAATCTTTCAAAAGGGCAGGTTAACCTCGCGGAGAATAACAATCTCACGGTCAGTCTGCTCATCAATTCTCTCTACTCTCCACACGCGGGCCTCGACCCTCTGGACCCCATCTCCACCACACAGCGGTATTCCACCAATGCTGTTCTGCTGAATTTCAAGGACCAGCACCTCTTCAAGAACGGTTGGCTGCTGGAGGCGGGGTTCCAAACCAGCAGCTTTTACACCCGCCTCGTGCCCCTGGGAGACCAGACCTACGTCATTACTCCCAATGGGACCAATGGCAACTACTACCTCACGAATCATGGCGAAGGCGGGCGCAACGAAATTATCGGCAACGTGTTTGTGCCGCCCCTGCACACGGCGGGGAAGCACGAGGTCAAAATCGGCGTTGACATCGACCGGGTCAGCGACTACGAACAATACAGCCGCCAGCCTTACGTCGTGGAAAACACGAATGGGATTCTTACCCGCAGCGTGAGTTTCACCAACGCGCCGCCCTTTACGCGCTTTGACGTGGAAGAGGGCGGCTATGCGCAGGATCGCTGGACCATCAATCAACGCTGGCTGGTGGAGCCGAGTGTGCGCTTTGATTCCGACTCGGTCGTTCAGAAAGTAGTGACGTCCCCGCGGATCGCCTCCACCCTTATGCTGACGCGCAGCGGCAACAGCAAACTTTCCGCGGGAATCGGAGTCTATCGCGACCCGAGCAACCTGGATATTCTCACCCGCTCTCTCACCGGCACACGGCTGGATTCCTTCTATGGCCCCACGGGAACTTTTCTGATCATGCCGCCCGTGCTCAGCACCTTCACCATCAATCCCAGTCAACTGCATTTTTCTATCGCGGATAACGCCAGCGTGGCACTTGAGCAAAAACTTCCGCGCACCACTTACCTGAAGCTCGAGTTAATGGACCGCCGAGAGCGCGACATCTGGAACTTCGTCAATCCCGGCGCCTCTTATTCGCCCACCGGCCCGTTTTCCGGGAATTTCATTCTCAACAATGGCCGCCAGGACCGCTACGAATCGGCGAGTGCCACGTTCCGGCATGTCTTCAAGCAGAATCACGAAGTGTTTGTTGCCTACACCCGCTCGCGCGCGCTCACCAACGCCGACTTCACTTACAATCTTGACAATGTGCTCTTCAGCCCGCAGGCGGGTGGCCCCTTGCCCTGGGACGCGCCCAATCGTGTTTTGTCCCATGCTTTTCTGCCTCTGACTCACAAGATTGACGTCGCCTACACTCTCGACTGGCGCACCGGCTACCCGTTCACGCTGATGAACGACTCGGAGCAGATCGTCGGTGGGCCATACTCGGAGCGTTTTCCCACCTACTTCTCGCTCGACGTCAGCTTGGAGCGCCGCTTCACGGTTTTCGGATTCCAATGGGCGTTGCGCGCCGGTATTGACAACATTACGGACCGCGGGAATTACTCCACAGTGAATTCCAACGTCGACTCGCCGGATTTTCTCACCTACTCGGGGGCGCAGGGACGCTCCTTCATCGCGCGCATCCGCCTGTTGGGGAGAAAATAGCTTCCCCCCAGCGCGCTGTTCTTTGTGCGAGATCAGTATTTAGTGGTGGGTTCGGAGGCTTCGCCGCGCGTCCGAATGCGGTCGCGGCCCGGGTTTTTTCCACGCAGAAGGGCATAATCGGCGGCCCGCAAAAGTTCCTGTGAGGTCCGGCCATCGTCTGGAAAGGTGGCGATGCCGTAAGACAAATTCATGGGCTTCAGCCAGCGGTTTTGGTATTGCAGCGTGGATTGGCCCACGGCGATACGCATCTCTTCCGCACGTTGTAGGGCAAACTCGGCGGAAGAGTCGGGAAGGATGAGCAGGAACTCATCACCTCCATAGCGGCATGCAACGTCTTCGCTTCGAATTGACCCTTTGAGGGTGCGGCACAAATTCTGAAGCGCGACATCGCCCGCTTCGTGTCCAAAGGCGTCATTGAAATCCTTGAAATTGTCGATATCGAGCATCAGAAGCGAAAGCGGACGCCCGCTGCGAGTTGCCCGGCAGATGTCACGCTCCAGCGCTTCCTCCATGTGGCGGCGGTTATACCAGCCCGTGAGCGGGTCGCAGATGGACTGCGTGCGCAGAGCCACTCGCAGCTTCATATCGGCCAGAGTGAGGGCCAGGCGTTCGGCCATAGTCCGTGCCGGCCAGCTTAAATCTATCGAGTGCGCCACCAAGTGTTCTTTTGTGCTGCGATCGTCCGCGCCCATCCACATGTGAAGCAGGCCCAGCGTCTCGCCCCGAGCAATCATGGGCGCGCAGAGAAACCAGGGCGGTGGGGGATCCGGCAAATGCCGGCAGAGAAGCCCGAGTTCAGGAACTTCCACCTGGTGCACCCGTCCCGTGCGAAGCCCCCAGCACTCCTCGCTGCCTACGAAGTCCATCTCACTCGCGCGCGCCATCCCCCAGCGGAGGGCGATCTCCAGCGTGCCTCGTGATATGGATTGAACAAAAAGAGCGCCTGAGCTTCCGGGGAGTAATTGCTGCGCAAAACGCGCCGTGACCGCATACGCGTCGGCGGGGTCCGAACTGACTTGCAGCAGCTCCCCCATTTCCGCCAGGAGTTTAAGGTGCCGTGCCTGGTCTCCCAGGATGTTGAGAGACTGCCGCAGCGCTTCCTCGGCGCGTTTGTGTTCGGTGATGTCGCGCGCGATGCTCGAAACGCCAACTACCTTTCCTTTGCCGTTTTCAACGGGTGACAACGTAAGCGCTACATCGATCAGCGTGCCGTCTTTGCGCGTCCGCACGGTTTCATGACTGCAGATCGAAATGCCCTTATGCACGCGCGCGATCAGTTGCTGCATCTCCTCCTGCCGGCCGGGCGGAACGATGAGCATGGCCGGGTGGCCGATCGCTTCCTTTGCCGGATAGCCGTAAATCTGCTCGGCAGACCTGTTCCAGCTTAGAATCGTGCCCTCCAGATCCTGCCGCACAATACTGTCCGCAGAGGATTCCACAATCGCTGCCGCGACGCGGACTGACTCATCGTAATGGCGGAAGCGGTCAGCGACCCAGGTGACCCCCAGCCCGAAGCCGCAAAATAAAATCAGCCTGGTCAGATCGCCGGGGTCGGATAGAACCAGTGAGTGCAGGGGAGGCAGCAAGAAGATATCTGCCACAATTGCGCTGAGCGCCGTGGCGGCAATTCCCGGCAAGACTCCGCCCGTGGCGCTCACCGCCACCGCCAGAGCAAAGATCAGGAACTTGAATTGGTCATGGAGAGGGGGAGTGAGCAGCGTCAAGGCCAAAGCCGAGGCCACACTTATTCCCACGAGTGCGTATGCCTTGAAGACTCTCAGCGTCACGTCCTCCACTTCTGCAGAGTGTGCGTCGATTGGGGGTGAGAAAGAGCTTACTCCGAAATCCCAGGGAAAGCAACAACCTGTGTAGAGAAAACCCGTGCGCAGAAAGGTCAGACCTCTCGATGCCTCCTAATGATTCAACGCCAGCTCGAATCATCGAAGCGGCTGAGGTTGAGATTGTCATCAAGAATGCCCAGGGTCACGATGGCGAAGGTGAAGACCTTGGTGCCTTCGTGCAGATGTCCGCCAAAGGCCTTTTGGTCGTCGGTCATGGTGATGTGCGCGTGGATTCTGCCGCCCAGCACATAGCCATTCACGGCAATCAGGTCCATCGGCCCCTCACGCTGCGTATATGCCAGCTTCGCCGGCAGCGTGGTGTTGCTCACGGCATGAACGTGATAACTCTTGACGGACCCGACCCCGCTGAGAATCACGGCGTTTTTGATTTTTTCGTTCTTGACCGCCTGCTGAAGTCCATCCAGCAAATCGGCGTCGTACTTCAAGCGGACGATCACCACACGCTTGATCTCGGCGTTGACACTGACTTCGTCCGGAACCGTCTGCGCCACGGCGAGTCCGCATCCGGTGATAAGTATTGCGACCACAAATCCTATGACATTTTTCATCGGTCCCCACCTATTGAAAAGTTGGTACACGCTCAATAAAGCGTAACGACTGCCGACCTTACAATCCGCGTCTCATCGCTGGCCACTCGGGGATCCTTTCGGACCCGCGTGATTGAAGAAAGGGGATCAGACCCATGCTTTCAGGCCCCTTTGCAGAAATACGCCCTTTTTTTTCATAAACATCGCAGGTTCATAGCGGTAACCCATGTGTTTTCATTAACATCGCAGGTTCGATCAAAGCCCAAAAACCTCGGGCTTTGTTTTCATCAACATCGCAGGTTGAACCTTCATATTTTGAAAGAGCCTCAGCCCACCTCCGAACCTACCTTTGAGGGCCGAGTCACCATTCAAGCCCCCGACGGGAATTCCTTTTCTTGCGTTTTCAGCTCCACTTAAGAAGGTCTTCGACCACGGGACGAGACGCTCAGAAAACATCCTACGCTGCGGCCCGGCATCGCGGCCGGTGGTGTGGGAATGCAGTAGCACCAATTTGCACGACACCATGAGACAGTCTCCTTTACTGAAGCGTTATTATAGAATCTTTACTGCACTTCCGTCAAGGGGGAAAATACAAGAGTTAGGGAGCGGGAGTCCAAAGGAAGCGGCCGCCTGACGCGCATCAACGATATCCTCGCCAACGTCATGGAAGCGGAACGCGGCAGCCGGGGAAGGCGGTAATCTTAAATCGCGGAATTAGCTCTGACCACGGCGACCACCCTGCGGGCCGAGGATCGAGGGTGGCGCATACATCGGGGTTCATGTGTGCGCCCCGAACTTCGGTCGCGAGGTGGTGCAGTGACGCAGACATAAAGTGCGATGTCTGCGCCACCCGCGAGCACGAGGGTGCTTCAAGCCAAAAGACCCCACTCCCACCTCTCGGCCCTGCTTCCCAACATTTCTGTGCTATCCTAAAAAGGGCGCGCAAACTGCCATGAAGGTTTCTCACATCGCCAAATCGGCTGCGAAGCACTTATGGTCGGGGTTCAAGCTGCCCTACATGGTGATGTTTGAGACCACTTTGATGTGCAACATGTTCTGCGAGTACTGCATCTTCGGCGAGGAGGGCAAGTTCAACGACCTTCAGACGCGCGCC
>JASHSC010000653.1 GCA_030036915.1 Terriglobia bacterium | reverse complement strand
TGATGAGGGTTCCGCTCGGCATGGTGGGACAGGCCGTGGGCGTCGCCTCCTTCCCATTCCTTTCGCAGCTCTATTCCGAAGGCAAGCTGGAGGAGTTGAATCGCACGCTCAACGCCACGTTGAAGGGCTTGATCCTGCTGCTCATGCCCGTTTCCGCGCTTACCATCGCTCAGGCGAAGCCGGTGGTTTTTCTCGTGTATTCCTACACGCGTTTGCGCGCCGTCGATCTTCAGGCCATGGCCGCGGCTTTGGCCGTATTCTCCCTGGGAATGTTTGCCTGGGGAGCTCAGAACATTCTGGCTCGCGGCTTCTACGCCGCACGCGACACATTGACGCCGGCGATTTTGGGTACCGCCCTCACCTTCCTCAACCTGCCCGTATATTGGTGGCTGATGCATCGGCTGCAATACCTGGGTTTGGCGCTGGCAAGCTCCATCGGGATCATTGTTTACACGATTCTGCTCTTTGGCCTGCTCAACCAACGCACGAAAAATCCGGAATCCGCCGGCATGATTTGGTTTTTCGTCAAGATCACCGCGGCATCGGCGATAGCCGCAAGCCTTTGCTTCAAGCTGGTCACGCTCTTGCAACCGAGAATCGGATGGCAAACGCCAGTTCACGCGCTGGTGGTGTTGGTGCTGGCGAGCACAGCGGGTTTTGCCATGACTGGCATCCTCGCGAAACTCTTCCGGGTGCGGGAGGTGGACGCTCTAGTTGCCAGCCTGGGCTCCAGGCTTTTCGCTCCATCGTAGCCCTTTATCAGTAGGCAATATCAAGAGATGACCAGCATTCCTTCATCTTTGGAAGTTCACAAATGGCCGCGAACGATTGGCGCATTACTTTCCCACACAAAATGTTTTGAAGATGATATCCAAAACGTCGTCGGCATAAGTCGCGCCCGTGATGAGGTCGAGGGGCCGGAGCGCGTCGTAGAGGTCGAGCAGGAGCATTTCGTGGTATGTGTGCTCGTCGGCTGCGCGGCGAGCCTTGGCGATGCCTTCGAGAGAGGCCTTGAGGAGCTGCTGATGGCGAAGGTTTGTGATGAATTCACCCTCCATCCCGAGATCGCGCGACGGCGCAGCAAGCGCCAGAATCTTCTCCTTAAGTTCAGAGATTCCATCGCCGGTAAGTGCGGAGGTATGGACAACTTGCGGTGAGGTCCCTTCCGCATTGCCGTTCTCTTCCTGCAATTCCTCGGATTCATCCGATTGCGCCGCGCCGCCCGCAGTGAAGGCCGGGGAGATGCCCAGCCCCTTAGTCGCTTCCAGCCACGAGGGATGCGATACCAGATCCGATTTATTCAACGCGACGAGCAATGCGCCCAGCGGGCGAAGCTTGTCCAGCAGCCGGGAGTCGTCTTCGGTCCAGGGAGCAGAGGCGTCCACCACCATGAGCCGCAAATCAGAATCGGCAATGGCGGCGAAGGAACGTTCCACGCCGATCCTTTCGACCTCATCAACGGCCGCGCGGATTCCCGCTGTATCCACGAAGCGCAGAGGGATACCGCCCAGATTGGCTGTTTCGGTCACGGGGTCGCGGGTGGTTCCGGGTATGGGAGTTACGATGGCGCGCTCTTCGTTCAGCAGGCGGTTGAAGAGGCTCGATTTACCCACGTTCGGGCGGCCAACGATGGCCAGCGTAAGCCCTTCGCGAACGATTCTGCCGAACTCGAAGCCCCTGACGAGCCCTTGCAGGTCCACGCTTATTCGATCGAGCTGGGTGACAATTTCTTGCCACTCGATCACCGCCACATCATCTTCTGCAAAATCAATCCCCGCTTCCATTTTCGCGATCAGGTTGAGCAAAGTCTGCTTGTGCGGTTTCAAATGCCGGGAAAGCGAACCCTCAAGCTGCCGCGCGGCGACGCGGGCCTGATAGAGCGTTTGCGACTCGATCAAGTCGCGGATGGCGTCCGCCTGAGTCAGGTCGATGCGGCCGTTCAGGAAAGCCCGCAGGGTGAATTCGCCCGGCTCCGCCGCGCGCGCGCCGGCGGCCAGACAGCATTGCACGAGATGGCGCAAAATAACGGGCGACCCGTGGCAGGAAATTTCCACCAGGTCTTCCGCCGTGTAGGAATGCGGGGCGCGATAGCAGGTGACCACCGCCTGGTCAAGCGCCCTTCCGGAATTTGGCTCCGTGAAGATTCCGAGCGTGGCGTGCTGAGTTTCAAGGGGCAGCTTTGAGAACTGGATCAGGCTCGTGGCGATTTCAATGGCGCGAGCGCCCGACAAGCGCACCACGCCCAAGCCGCCGCGTCCCGGAGGGGTGGATATCGCCACAATGGTCTCTTCGCCTGTCATGGGACCAGGTCCGGCTATCGGGCCGGGTAGATCACCACTTTGCGTTCGGGCCCCGTCCCTTCGCTCTCGGTCCGAACCTCCGCCTGATCCTTCAAGGCGAGATGGACGATGCGACGCTCGCGGGCGTTCATAGGACTCAGGGTAAAAGGGTCGCCCGTCTCGATCACGCGCTGCGCAGCGACCTGCGCAATCATGCGCAATTCTTCTCTCCGGGTTCGCCGCCAGTCCTGGGAATCGAAAACGATCTTACGGAATTGGTCCTCATCCAGCCGTATGGCCTTCAGAGCGATATGTTCGACGGCGTGCAGCAGCGCGGCGTTTCGCTCGAGCAGCAAATCGGCGTCCGCTCCGGAGAAATCCACCACGTATTCGGGCATTTCCGGGTCATCCGCCTGCGTGCCGGGTTTCCGGATGGAAAAAGTCAATTCGAAGGGGCCTGTTCCAATGAGCTTGTGGAGCAGGGAATCCAGCGAGCCGAGGTATTTTTCAATCGCACGCTCCGCCGGGGAATTTTCGGTTTCCATGTTTCACCCCTTGGACTCCACGGGTTTGCGCGCCACAGGACCGGTGGCGGGCGACGGTATGAGCCGGTTGATGAAAATCTGCTGGACGACTTGCACGGCGCTGCTGGTGAGCCAGTAGAGAACCATGCCGCTTGCCAGCTTCAAAAACATAAAGGCAAAGACCAAAGGCATCAATACCATCATACGCTTCTGGCTGGGATCAACCGAAGCCATGGGAGTCATCCGCTGCAAGACAAGCGAAACAATGGTCATGATGATCACCAAAACGGGAACACAATGACCCGAGACCATCCAGCAGTCCGGCGCCGACAAATCCTTCACCCACAGAATCCATGGAGCGTGGCGAAGCTCAATGGCAACCTCCAGGACTTCATAAAAAGGATAGATGGCAACGCCCTGCACGAGCATCGGCAAACAACTTCCGAAGGGGCTGATCCCATATTTTTTATAAACCTCCATCATTTCTTCCTGCATTTTTTGCCGTCGGGGGTCGCTAACCTTGTATTGTTTATATTTGTCCTGAATGCCCTTGAGGATGGGTTGCACTTTCTGCATTTCCTGCGCGGAGCGTAGCGCTTTCAACCGCATCGGGAATAGCGCGATGCTGATGATGATGGTGATCAGGACGATGCTCCAGCCATAATTGTGAATCCAGTGATCGTTGAGGTACCGCATGCAGATGAACAAAGGCTTGGCGACGATGCTGAAAAATCCGAAGTCCACCAGCGCGTCGAGCGGAGGGTTGTAAGCCCGGAGGACGGCCAGGTCCTTGGGCGCGACCAATAAGCGAAAGTCAAGAGGTTTTGAGCTTACGCTCCCGATTCGAATCGCCAGCGGCCTCGGCTTGTCCTTTTCTTCGCCATGAAAGTCGGGAGGAGTCCAAACTTCCCGTGTAATAAGTGCCGATGCCTCCGGCGAATTCGGAAGAAAGACGCCGGCAAAGTATTGATCTTCAAGACCGGCGAAGAGCAGAGGGCCGGGAACATCCTGCCGTGACACATTGGCGTTTGCCTCGCTGCCTCCGGAAAAGAAGTGCCCGAAGAAGGAGGGACTCAGCGTTACCTGCCGAACCTTGGTTTCGTCAAGGCTTTCGTACACAGCCTTTTCGTAACGGGTTTCCATCGCGGGCGGCACGGACTGGTCGCCGAGCCCTCCCGGCCACGCCACCCCCACGGGAAGGTCGTGCTCGCCGTCGGACACGCTGACCTCAGTCTTGACGGAGTATTGGTCCTGGGCGGAATCTGGACTCCCGAATGAGAAGTGCTTTTCCACCCGAATCTTTCCGTTGCTGTAAGTGAAGGAGAGATCGACCGGAGGGGCAAAGGTGTTGCCGGAAAGCTCCTCAGGTTCCTGGCCGGCGTGAGTGGCTCCCCCCCGGTAGACTTTGACGACGTAATTCGCCTGGTTCACTTCGGTGGTGAGCGCGGAACTCTCCAGGTTGAGAGTCAGGGGGTAGCCCAGCGCGTCACACGCGTGGCTGTCAATAATGTCAATTTGCTCTCCCTTGGGATAATTCTTCAGCACCCAGCTTCGCACATCGGCGCCCACGGTGGAAAAAGTTACGCGATACAAATTGCTTTCCACAACGAGTTCTTCTGCCTTCGTTCCCTGGACAACCGGCAGCGCGGCCTGCGTAGGCGCAGCAGTGGAAGGAGTTGCGCTCCTGGGCTTGGCGCCTTCTTCCTCCCCCACGGAGGCCTTCCCTGCGGGCGCCTTCGCTGTGGCCGCGGGCTTTTCCGCTTCCGGAGGTGGCTCCTTCACGAAGTAAACGCGATAAAGCATGAGCATCACTAGGGAAAGGGCGAAGGCGAGCATTACGCGTTTTTCTTGATCGATGTTCACAGTTTAAATTCCAAACGCTGAGCGTGGGGGATAACAGGAATTTCGGGGGCAAAACTCCGAGCTCAAACAGTTCTTGTTTCCTTCAGCTTCGGCCGACACTGAACGTATGGATTCCCCTCCCAACCTTGACGCTTCATCCTTCCCGCATCTCCTGTTTCTCTGGCACAGGATCGTAGCCAAAATTTCCCCAAGGGTGGCAGCGCAGTAGTCGCGCCAAGGCCAGCCGGCCGCCTCTCCAGATCCCCCATTTTTCAATTGCTTCATACGCGTAAGCCGAGCAGGACGGTTGGAACCGGCAGGGGAAGGGAAGCACGGGCGAAATGCACGCTTGATAGAATCGGATCGCCAGGAGGGCTGGGAGTTTCATGAACCCGCCTGCCTTTGCACCGGCGGTTGCTGGGGAAATAACCGTAGCAATTCCCGTTGGAGCGCTGCAAACGGAACGTTTCCCACCGCCGGGCGAGGGTTGATGAGAATGTCCCACCCGCCCGGAAGATTGACGCGATTCAGCCGAAATACTTCTCTCAGCCGCCTTCGCAGGCGATTGCGCCTGACGGCGCTTCCCAGGCGAACTGGCGTGGTGATTCCCAGGCGTGAATGCGGCAACCCATTGGGCCGGCAAAAGACCGTGCATAATGACGCGCTGCGGCGCTGCCCTTCGTCGTAAACCCGCCGAATCTCGCTTCGGCGCAGCAAGCGAAAATACTTGGGGAAAGCTTGAGAGGTCAAACGAGCTCTTTAGGGAGTCAGGCGATGACGACTCTTTTGACGGCGGCGCCGCAAAACGTTGCGCCCTCCCGGAGTTCTCATTCGAATGCGAAAGCCGTGGGTTTTTGCCCGGCGCCGGCGGTTGGGTTGAAAGGTACGCTTCAAGACGCAATGCTCCCCGCTTGGATTTCCTGCGTTAAATTCAAAGAACTAAGATACCTTGCACGCGGGAGTTTCGTCAAGGCGCGCGGAGGGGTTATCGCAGCTCAATCCTTTCCCACAATCTGCTCAAGGTGGTGGACCAGATGACTTACATAATCTCGGGCAAGAAAGTCCAAGGTCACCGCTTCGCCATCACCAATGCGGCAGGGTGTTCGCAACTTGGATTCCGGAATTTGGGCGATAACATGCGCAAGGAAGCGATTGTAAGCGGCCCAGAGCGATACCAGCAGTTCCCAGTCAGCCTCCTGAACGGCCTGCGCTCGCACGTTGCCGTCCTGATCGTACTTCGGAAACTCCAGGGAAGGTTGGAGCATCGCCCGCACAAAACGCTGGTGGTTGTTGGAGGCCGAGTCGATCAGGTGCCCCATAATCTGCTTTCGCGACCACCCGCCCGGGGAAGCTGGCACGACGCTCAGGGAGCCGCTAATTCTGTGGAGCCTGGGCTCCGCTTCGTTGACAATGCGGGTCAGCCGCTCGCTAGTTTCTTTCATTTTCGCCTCTCATTAAACCGGATCTTGATCGCGCCGTTAAGATTTCCGGGAACTCTGGGGAAAATCTACAGAGGGCAGAGACCCTACGCTCTTCGTCGCAGCAGATAAAAGCATCGCGCCTCCGTGGCCGGACCAGGTGGGAAAAAATCCTCCACGCAATAACCCTTGGCCAGATAGTGTTGAAAAATCCGACGCGCTTCCATTCGCCAGCGCTCCGCCAGGGGAAGAGCCCGCGCGCGCATGGCTTCCGTCTGGCCAGGAGTCTCCACCAACAACCTATGGCCGGTCAACGCCAGGTGAATTTTCTCATTCTCAGGGAAGCCCTGGGCCGTCAATCGGGTTTCATTCACTCGGGGAAGGGCGGGATCGAAGGCAGGATTCTTCCCGCGCAGCCGCTCTTCCACGCGCCGCGTGGCGATTTTCCAATTCACCACCCAACGATCACTGGGCAATCCTCTTTCCAGCACACTTGGAAATCGTCCGTAACAATCCTCGATATATTCTTCCGGAATCGCCCCCAGTCGCGCGATATTCAGGCGTGCGTTGCGGCTCTGCAATGGGTCGAAAGTCCAGCAAATGGACTTGATGCCGCGCGCCAAAGCTACCCGGCGGTGAACCCGTTTCATGCGGAGTCCAAATCCCTGATCGCGATATTCCGCCTCCACGGCCATTTGGTGCGACCAGTGGATCCAGCGGCCGCGATATTGGCCGAGGAACGCATAAATAAACGCGACAACCTTTCCGTTGAGCAAGGTTCCAATCACCGCGCCTTCGCATTTCTGAGTCGCGATCAGGACCTCGCGCGTGGCCCCCGGCGCGCCCCAAACATGCCGCTGAATCTCCTCGCACTGGCGAAACTCCTCGATACCTTTCAACAGCCTGACTTCAAGACGAGGCATTTCTGTCTCCACCCTGCATCAGACGAAAAATCCGCTCACACTCTCCCCAATTTGGCGACCCAAAGCCGGTCAGTCTCTTATGCTATTCCAGACTTTCCCAAAAAGTTGAATGGAGCCAGGCGCGGATCCGGCGTAATGGTTGTTGAAATATCCCATCACCTGAATTCGGCGTTTAAGGAGCCCGCGGATAATCGGAATCCAAGCCCGCATCTCCTCATCGCGATCAATGATGACGCGGTCCCAGTGCTGGGTTTTTTCCTCAATCCCCTTGCGTTCGGCGGGGGAGGTGCCGGGCGGATAAAACGTTCCCACCCAGTCGTCACTGGACCAGCTCGAAGTGCCGAGGCGCAGATTAGGAATGCGCGGATTGGACAAGGGACTCTCTAGCTTTGAGTGTTGGATTTTGGATCGCGAGGGGTGCGGCAGGAATATTACAAAGCCCGCGCAGAACCGCCAATCCAAAATCAAAAATCCAAAGTCAGCTCAGTCCATGCCGCACATTCCGCGTTCGGGCGCGCCGCACGCGCCGCACGGCCCTGACTCCAAGGAGTCTTGGGACCGCGATGTTCCCCCCACGGCGAACACGGAAAGCAGTTTTTCCACCTTGGGGCTCCGGCATTTCTTGCAGGCAACGCGCGCGGTGGATGATGCAACGATCTTTTCAAACGTGGTCCCGCATTCCCGGCACTTATATTCGAAAAGCGGCATTCGAACCTCCTTTTGCGAATATAGCCAAACCTCCGCCGCATTGCAATCCGGTTTAGCTTGACTTCCTTGAAGCAGTTTCATCATCGACGCATTTTTTCTGGCTTTTCTCAACTCCTCCGCTCTAAAATCTCTTGACAGCCCGAGGTTATTTGTCTAAATTGTGGCCCGGTATTCATGAGTCGGTCACAATCCCAAAAAACACGAATTGAGGAGAGGAGCTGCAAATGGCGAAAGTCATGACCAAGTCCCAAGTGGTATCGCATCTGGCGGAGCATGGCGGACTTCAGAAGAAGGCGGTAGCCGGGCTTTTGGAAGAGCTCGTTGCACTTGCCACCAAGGAAGCCAAATCTTCGGGCCAATTTGTTATCCCCGGATTGGGGAAAGCCGTCAAGGCAAACCGGAAAGCTCGCATGGGCCGCAATCCACAAACCGGCGAGCCCATTAAGATTCCGGCCAAGACTGTGGTCAAATTCCGTTTGGCCAAAGCGTTCAAAGACGCGGTTGTGCCTCCCAAGAAGAAGTAACGATTTTGCCGCGAGCCGCTCCTGCGGCTCGCCGCCCTTTCCTGAGGACGGCACTAACGCCGCCAATCCGATGAGGGTGAGGAGTCTTTAGCGTGAAGGCGTTTTTTGCCTTGCCGGTGGGGTGTCTTTTACCTCGCAAGACGCAACGGCAAAGGGTTCTCATGCGGGAAGCAGCAAGAATGAAGGGTAAAGGCTAAAGAGTAAATTCATACATTCTTGATCTTGCGCAGTCTTTTTTGACCTTCAGGTTTTAGCCGTTAGCCTTTCTCTTTCATCTCGTGTACCGGGCAGGCTTCGGTCCTTCTTCCAGCGCCTGCCGGTCCCAAATCATTCCTTCGCGCGAATAATTGGCGATTTCAAAATCCTGCGTCAGTTCCAGCGCGTCCACCGGGCAGGCGTCCTCGCACAAACCGCAGAACATGCAGCGCGACAGATCGTAAGTGAAAGTAGTCAGGCGCTTTTTACGGTCTTCCGTGCGCGCCCATCCGACCACAATCAAGTTTTCTGGGCAGGCAATCGAGCACAGATTGCACGCGATGCAGAGCGTTTCGCCCGATTCGGGGTGATTATTAAGTCGCGGCGCTCCACGATAGCGCTCGGCCACGGGCGGGCGCTCGAGCGGGTACTGCTCCGTGTAAATTGCGTCCGGCCGCTGGTAAGAAAACGTCAGCCGCAGCCCCTTGATCAAGTCGATCAGAAAAATCTTGCGGAAAAAATCTTTCCAGTCCATGGTCAAAATCCTAAGGTACAACAGCGGGGAACATCTTAGGTGCCAAACCTCTTCGGCAAATGCCAACTCTGAAAGTATCTGTCCTTTAATAGGTTATAATTCTCTCAGTACCGTGCCAAGGACTTAAGTCGCGAAACTTGAGTTTGCACTGCCCGCCAATTACAATTGTTTATGCTCGTCGAGGTGCTGTTTAGAAACCCTTCCGGCTTAATCGACAATCGCAAAAGTGGGCACCCGTGCTGGCTGCGTTCGGCCTGAATTCGTTTGTCGCGGGGCGTATCGGAGGCAAAGGCCGGCAAATGCGCCGGTGCGGACCTGCGGCGTGCCTTCACCGGGGCGGGAGTTGTCTGGCCATCCTCGCCTGCGGTTGCGCGCCGACGCACTCGGAGGCGTTTCGCCTTGATGGGTCCCCCGCGCACGCCATCCTCGTTCCGCCCACGCCCAAGATTACTCCCGAGGGGAATACGATCCCGTGGCGCCGGGTTTCCGGCTGGAGGAAACGACGGTGATTAAAACCTCCACCGGTCAGGCGGTGGGGCAGCGCTTCGACGGAAATTTGTATCCCGTGCAGTTCGATCCCCATAACAATACCATCCTGCACCTGACGCTGATGGCGGGCGATAAGCTCGAGTGGTAGGTCGCCGGGAAAAAACGGGGCAGGCGCAGACTCCGCGGTCTGTAGAGGCAGTCCTTGTGGTTGTCCTTGGGCAGCCAGTGTTGTCACTTTCCCAGGATGATTTTGGCGATGGTCTGAAGCTGCATGAAGGATGTGCCCTCGTAGATTTTTCCGATCTTGGAGTCGCGCAGGAATTTTTCGGCCGGATAATCGCGTGTGAACCCGTAGCCGCCGTATACCTCGACGCACTCGGAGGCGACCCGCTCGGCTACCTGCGAGCAGAAATACTTTGCCATAGCGGCTTCTTTCAGGAAGGGCATGCCCGCGTCCTTCAGACGCGCGGCGTTATAAGCCAGCAGGCGCGCCGCCTCAACGTCCGTGGCTAGGCGCGCGAGCTGGAATTGGATCGCCTGAAACTCCGCAATGGGTTTGCCGAACTGCTGGCGCTCCTGCGCGTATCGGACGGCGTTTTCGAGCGCGCCGCGCGCCACGCCTACCATCTGCGCGGCGATTCCGATGCGGCCTTCGTTCAGCGTTTCGATCGCCACCTTGTAGCCCTTGCCGATTTCACCCAAGACATTTGCCTTGGGCACGCGGCAGTCCTCCAGAATCAGCTCGCAGGTGGAGGAGGCGCGAATGCCCAGCTTGTCCTCCTTCTTGCCCACCGTAAAGCCGGACGTGCCGCTCTCAATCAGGAACGCCGTGATGCCGCGATAGCCCGCCTGGGGATTGATGTTGGCAAAAAGAATGAACAGGCCGGCTTCCTTGGCGTTGGTGATCCAGAGTTTGCGGCCGTTCAGAACGAAATCGTTGCCGTCTTCGCGGGCACGCGTGACCAGCGCGAAGGCGTCGCTGCCGGATTTGGGCTCGGAAAGCGCGTAGGCGCCCACCGTATCACGCACCAGACGCGGCAGGAATTCCTCCTTCTGCGCTTCCGTGCCCCATTTCTGGAGTGCATTGTTCACTAGGGTGTTCTGAACATCCACCACCACGCCCGCCGAGGCATCCACGCGCGAGAATTCCTCGATGGCCAGGATCGCCAGGAAAAATGAGCCTCCGCTGCCCCCGTAGGCTTCCGCAACTTCGATGCCCATGAATCCCTGCGAGAAGAATTTTTCGAGCAAGTCATGGTTGAAGATCCCCTCGCGGTCCATTTCTTCCACGTGAGGGCGAATTTCGTTCGCAGCAAATTCGCGCGCCATCGCCTGGAACATGCCTTCTTCCTCGGTTAGCGCCGTGAGCGGAGCGTTGAAGAGCTTTTCAGCGGTTTCAGCCATCGTGACCTCCCATCTTCGAGCGGGCCGGGGTGAAGGGAATGCTACAGGGTTCCCGGGGAGGATACAAGGATGTTGGTTGTAGCGTGGACTGCCGTCTTCGCAGTCTGCAGTATTTCCGTGGCCGTCTGGGAATGCGGTCCGGACCACGCGCGCGAATTGGATAAGTAGGACAGGTAGCCACGGTCAATGGTTTCTTGACCGTGGGATTTGTCCACGTTACGAAGAGCCCACGGTCAGGAGGGCACTGACCGTGGCTACCCTGTTTTTCCCATTTGACAAGGCGGCAAACCAGTGCGATACAAAGGCCTCGCGCGGCGCAATTAATCGCCGCCGGCAATGCTCGATCATTAAGGAGAGATCATGTCAAAATTCAAGGTCTGTGCCCTGGGAGTTTCCATCGATGGTTACGCAGCTGGCCCCAAGTAAAGCCTTGATAACCCGCTCGGTGTTGGCGGCTTGCGATTGCACGATTGGATGTTCCCGACGCGCGCGTTTCAGCGGGCGCACGGAAAGGAAGGCGGGACAACAGGCATCGACGATGACTTCGCGGCGCACAGTTTCGAGAACGTTGGCGCCTGGATTATGGGCCGCAATATGTTTGGACCCGTGCGGGGGCCCTGGCCGGACGAATCCTGGAAGGGTTGGTGGGGAAACGATCCGCCGTTTCATACTCCGGTGTTCGTGTTGACCCACCACGCGCGGGCCACCATTCCCATGGAGGGCGCAACGACATTCCATTTCGTGACTGAGGGCATTCATGCCGCCGCAGAGCGCGCTTCTGCCGCCGCAAAAGGCAATGACGTCCGCGTTGGGGGCGGAGTGGCAACCCTCCAGCAGTTTCTTCGTGCCGGCCTGATTGACGAACTCCACATCGCGATTTCACCGATTCTCCTCGGCACGGGCGAGCCGCTTTTTGCAAACATCGACATGCTCAAAATGGGTTACCGATGCGTGGAGAATGTCTCAACACCCAAGGCCACCCATGTGATGCTTCGGAAGCAGAAGTAAGTATCTCCGGCTGCGCCGGGTCTTTAGAATGCCCGGCACCTCGAAGCGGCTTGGAAGAGGGCAAAAAGGTTCCCACCGCCAGATAAACCACCTCGGTCGCCAAGGATTCCAATCTGCGGACCAAATTCGTCCTGCAAGCCAATTGTCTGGATGAGACCAATCACGCCTTGAAGGCGCGTTAGGAAGCCGATTTGGCCTCCAGGTAAGGGGGAGACACGTTATGATATGAAGATGGCGACTGGCAAATTCCCCGTGATGGGAGAGCCTGTCGGGGACTTCGAGCTCCCGGACTCGACGGCCACCCCGCGACGGTTGTCTTCGTTCGTAACGAGTGGCCCCGCCGTGCTCATCTTCTATCGCGGGTCCTGGTGACCGTTCTGCCTCCGCCAGTTGGCGGATTTCCGCGACCATTATGAAGAAATCCTCGCCGCGGGCGCGAACCTCGTTGCCATTTCGGTCGACGTGCCGGAAGCATCCGAAGCTTTGCGCCGTCAAGAGAGTTTGCCGTTCGCCATCTTATGCGACACGGAAAAACAGGTCGTCAAGGCCTGGGATGTCTATAACGCGCGCGAGAAGGGCGGAATCGCGAAACCCGCCGCCTTCATCATCGGCAGCGATCTTACCGCGCGCTTCGCATCGCTTGACGCCGTTGCCGTACGCGTGACGGCGCCGGAGATCATCCGCATTCTCCGGGGTCTTCAACCAGCCGTGCCTGCTCGCCGCCGCGCCTGCGTCCCAACCCCAGCCAATTTGGTTCGGGCTCTACGCAATTTTTTCAAATTCCATCGCCGCTCGCGCCGGCCGTAGATCTGCGGGGTTGCAAAAGATTCAGGCTCCTTTTTCCCCGGCCACTTTTTCCCTTCCTTTAAAGTTTTCTCCCTTAAAAGCCGCGGAGTAGTTCGCAATGCGCACGACTCCGCGCTACCTGCTGCTTCTTTCGGTTGCGAATTCCTGAATCCCTGTTACGCTGGAAGCTGATGTCACCTGAGAATGATTTGGCGAAAGTACTGGTCAGCCGCGATTGGGTTCGGCGTGAGGCTCCATTCCCTCACGTTGTGGCGAGCGATGTTTTCACCGCCGACTTTTACGACGCACTGTCGTCCCAGTTGCTGGGAATCCTGGGTGGGGGGCCGGAGAAGACCCAACCTCCTCGATCAATGCCTGGCCTTGACGTTTTCGGAATGGCTTTTGTCCCGCCGGTCACCGGACCCCTGGCGGTTTTTGTTTCGCCGGCCTGGCGCGACTTGATGTGCCGACACTTTGACATCTCTCCAGGGCCTTATGTTTACGCTGGCGCCCATCATCACTCGGTGGGGAGCAAAAGCGGCTTCATTCATACCGATTTCGGCGCAGCATGGTATCCCCGCAGCCGCAATGGCAGCATCCAACTTCCCAATCATCAGCTTTGCAACTACCAAACCGGGAAAGGTGATCTGAGTGATGCGGAAAAGGTGCAGGTGGTGCGGGGAGTGGTGCTGCTGTTCTACCTGCTTAACGACGGATGGGAACCGGGAGAAGGGGGTGAAACCGGCCTCTATACCCGCGAGGATTTGCCGGTGTCAGAACCCTCTGCGTTTGTGCCGCCTGTCAATAACAGCCTTGTAGCATTCGAGTGCTCTCCCGCTTCATTCCATACCTTCATCAGCAACCGCCAGCGCCCTCGAACCTCGATTACCGTCACCGTTCATCGCACCTTGGAAGACGCGGAACGCCGATTCGGCGGGGAGCACGTCAAGCAGTGGCGTGACCCATGAAGCAGCTAGGCAACAGGAGGGACTAAGTTCTTAGCAGGCCCCGGGATGAACCGCCATATTTTTGAGGGTTCAAGAGCTTCACAGGAAAGGAGGAGTCGGAACCTCTTTTTCTCGCCGAAGTGCGGAGAATAAATAGAGAATAACGGCTATTCTATCGAATGGAATAAGCCGGAGGGATCCGGGAAATGGGCGCGCAAAGCCATGACGACATTTGGACTGGAAGATACGGTGGGCTCGCGGACGCCCGAAAGAGTTTGCCTGAGCCTTTTTCCCTTGCAATGGCTATTCAGTTGAGGAATTATAGAACTGCCCGAGTATATACAAGAAGCATAAGATATCCCGCGCTAGTATTGATGATCTTGGTAAAAGCAACCAATGCGGGGAATGTGCCATCGTATTAACGCGATGGCGGAAGCAATAGACCCGAAGGACGGTCGAAAGTCATGGGCGCATCGCCCCCGTGGCAAAAGGGCCCCTTCGCAGGAGGGAGGATTTTTGCGATACGTCGCGAGTCTTATTTCAGCTCTTTCATTCACAGCTTTATTCACGGGGCCGGCCTTTGCGCAGACAAGCCTCCCCATCGCGGTGGAGCTCTTTGCGGAGGGTGGCGGCTCCTTTATGACGAGCGGCGCATGGCAGGAGACCGTCCCGCTGGCGATTTGTACTCCATCGGAAACAGTTGTATGTCCCGCAGTTGCCGGGCCCTACGCCACGGCGAATATGACGAGTTCGTTTTCGAAGACCGGACGATTCGCGCTCGGTGCACGCACGCGCTTCACTAAGCATGACGCCATCGAAGCCAGTTTTTCGTATAGCTTCAACCACCTCTTTCTCCGGGCGTCCGGAGTCAATTCCACTACGGGGCAGCCTTTTACGGAATCGGGTTCCTCATTCAATCGCCTCCAATTGGTCTCTTTCAACTATGTCCGTTATTTCTTAATTCGTAGCCGCGTCCAACCGTTTGCTACGGCCGGAATGGGTTCTGATCACTTCAAAGGCCCTCTGAATTCAACGGCGGTGTCCGAGGGCCTGATCGGCGGCGGTGACCGTTTCCAATTCGCCTGGAACGCCGGCGGTGGAGCGGACATTCGTCTACGTACTCACCTCGCCCTTCAGTTCGACATCCGGGATTATATGATTGGCCAGCCACTCCCCATCCGCGGCACCGTCCAGAGCATCACGCCCAGCGTCGGATTGATTTACCGGTTCCAGTGAAACAATCGAAAACCGAGTAGGATGGATCGGGTATCCTCGTTGCGCGTTTGCTGTTCAGCCGTTGACGGAGATACCGGCGTACGCAGAAGCCGACGACCCGTTCGAACTTCCATCATTCTGCAACAACTGCTGCAATGAGTTGAAGTCCGACTGGGCGCTCGACAAATCACCGGACTGCAAGTCCTGGCCCAACTGAGTCAGCAATTGCGAGACTTGACTTTCCTGATTCCCATTGGATCCATGATGGTGGTGCTTCATCTGCGAGGCCATGCTTTGGAAATCTTGTTGAATGGTGGAATAGTCCTGCTGCGCCGCTGACAGGTTTCCTGACTGAAGATCTTGCCCGAGTTGATTGAAGGCCTCGGCAAGGGGATTGTTGCTTTGTGACGTCGAGGTGGCGGATCCCTGTGGCATTTCATTCTGGAGCGTGGCAAAGTCGGACTGCGCCGCCGAGAGGTTCCCTGAGCTCAGGTCGTTGCCGAGTTGTTGGAACTCAGTCTGGAACTGCTGGATCATGCTGGACATGTTGCTGGTGATTCCTGATGTGGACATTTTTAATCTCCTCCCTCAAAAGGTTGCCTTCCTCGGAACTTCATCGGCCAATACCGTTGAAGGTTAAACCGCGCTGTCAGCCTTTAGTGCAAGTGCGCTGCCAATTTCCTCCTGAAACGGCATGTCCGTAATCTTACACATTCATCAAGGTTTGCCTGCCACACGCCAGGCAGAAATCATTGGAACTCCTTTCCGTATAGGAAATATCTGTCAGGCTAAACTCGGCAAATCCTGCCGGTTAGCGGGCACTCACCACGGAGATTATGGAGATGCACAGGGAAAGATCTCTCCGTGGCCCTTTGTGAGCTCCGTGGTTAAAGCTTTTGCAATCGGGCCGGTATCGCCGCGCTTCCAGCCGGCCCCTTCATATGAGCCACTTCGAACTGGTCTTTCGCCGGGCTCTGCGCGCATAATACAATTCAGTCCAGAACGGATTCGGCGAGCCGAAATCCTAACCACGAGCTATCGACATGACTGGAACATTGGCGGCACAGGCGAATTTTGGCGGCCTGGAAGTGGTGGCGTTCGAAAGCCGCCACGCGCAGGAGATGGCATCCCTCATTACACGATTTGGCGGAGTGCCACGCGTAGCTCCGGCGCTGCGTGAGGTCCCCGTTGAGGAAAATGCCGCTGCGCTGGCGTTTGGCGCCGCGCTCTTGGCGGGGAAACTGGACGCTGTAATCTTTATGACGGGTGTGGGAACGCGCCGCCTGGTGGATGTGCTGGAGACGCGCCACCCACGCAAGCAGATCGTCAAGGCGCTCGAAGGCATAACCATTGTGGCGCGCGGCCCCAAGCCCGTAAAAGTGCTGCGTGAGCTGCAAGTAGCCATCACCATCACCATTCCGGAACCCAACACCTGGCATGAGATTCTCACCGAGTTAGAGGAAAACGCGCGCGGGTTCACCTTGCCGGGCAGCCGCGTGGCCGTGCAGGAATACGGCGCCCCCAATGAGCCATTTCTTGACGCCCTGCGCGCGCGCGGCGTGCAGGTGATGCGCGTGCCGGTTTATCACTGGGCGCTCCCTCTGGACCTTGCGCCCTTGCGCAAGGCCATCCAGGCGCTGGTGGAGGGCCGTGCGCAGGTGGTGCTGTTCACCAACGCGGCACAGGTGGAACATTTGATGCGCGTGGCCACGGAAGACGGCACGAAGGAGCAATTGCTCGGAGCTTTGCAGAAAGTGGTGGTCGCCTCGGTGGGGCCCACGTGCAGCGAGGCGCTCGCTCATCATGGGATCAGCATTGATCTTGAACCCACGCATCCTAAAATGGGCCCTCTGGTGCAGGAAACGGGGCAACGCGCGAAGGAGATCTTGAAGCAAAAAGCCGAGAATAGTCGCCAGTGGTCCGCAGGGCCGAGTGATGCCTCCCATACCGTGACCGTCGATTCGGGAGAGCCTGGGACACGCGGCAAGTTTTCAACGGACCCTAAACTGCGAATCTCGGAGCTGGAACCGGCGGCTCGCCCTGCCTGGGAGGACTCGCGATTCCTGCGCGCCTGCCGGTTTGAAGTCGTGGATGCTACGCCCGTCTGGCTGATGCGCCAGGCGGGGCGCTACATGAAGGAGTACCGCGACCTGCGCGCTCGCGTGCCCTTTCTGGAGTTGTGCAAGAATCCCGCCTTGGTGTCTGAGGTGACGGTCACCGCGGCGGAGAAACTGGGTGTGGACGCGGCCATCATTTTTGCCGACCTGTTGCTGATCGTTGAACCGCTGGGTTTGCACCTGGAATACGACAAGGGCGAAGGGCCGGTAATCACACCGGGTATACGCGAGGTGGCTGACATTGATCGCCTGCAAGACGTGGAGCCTGAAAAATCGCTGGCATATTTCTACGAAGCCATCCGCCGGACGCGCGCTGACCTGGACGCGCGGCTTCCACTCATCGGATTTGCCGGCTGCCCGTTCACTCTCGCGTCCTACCTGATCGAGGGCGGGGGATCAAGGAGCTATCGGCACACCAAAGCCCTGATGTATCGCGATTCGGGTGCGTGGCGGGCGCTGATGGAACGGCTGGCGCGCGTCCTGACGCAGTACATCAACGCCCAGATCGATGCCGGCGTGCAAGCCGTGCAGGTTTTTGACACCTGGGTGGGCTGCCTCGGACCGGAGGATTACCGCGAGTATGTCCAGCCTTACACGCGCTTGATGCTGGAAGCTGTCCGCCCCGGCACGCCCATGATTCACTTTGGAACCGGGACCGCCATGTTGCTGGAAGCGATGCGGGATGCGGGTGGAACCGTAATCGGCGTCGACTCGCACGTGGAACTCGGCCACGCCTGGCAGCGCTTGGGTGACGGCGTGGCCATTCAGGGGAATCTCGATCCAGTCGTTCTCCACGGCGATTTGGATTTCATCCGCATGCGCACACAGCGCATTTTGAACCAGGCCGCCGGCCGCACCGGCCACATCTTCAACCTCGGCCACGGCCTTCTACCTGACACGCCTTATGAGAACGTCGTAGCCCTGGTCAAAATGGTGCACGACCTTAGCAGCGAGCAGATCTCTACTGGACGCAATCCAGTGCCGGACTGGAAATTCAGCCGACGAAAATCAGACCAGTACTGATACCAGCTTGAAAGCTCCGGTCAGGTGAGAGTTCTAGGAGACCGAAGCATACGCTTTGGTCGCCGCGGCGGACGTGCCGTCCCACCGAACCTGCGGCAGAATGACGTCATGCCGGATGCGGTTGGCATGGTCGCGAATAGTGACCAGCATGCTGTCCAACAGCACATCCGAGAGCAGGTGGGGTTGCAGTCCGAGGTCAAGAAGCTTCTGGTGGCGCGGGTTGTAATAGTGCGCCTCGGCCTCAACACGCGGATTGGGCAGATGGTTAATGGCCACGCTGAAGCCCAGCTTCTCCGCCTGTTTCTGCACAGTCTCAGCGAGTTCCAACACACTGAAGCTCTGCGTGAACTGGTTGAAGGCGCGGTACTCGCCCGCTTGCGGTGGGTTCAGAATGGATAATTCCACACAGCGCAGGGTATCGCGAATATTCAAGAAGCCGCGCGTTTGTCCGCCTTTGCCGTAAACGGTGAGTGGAATGCCGGCAATCGCCTGAACGCAAAACCGGTTCAGGGCCGTGCCGAACACCTCGTCGTAATGGAAGCTGGTGGCCAGGCGTGGGTCCAATTCCGTCTCGTCCGTCGCCACGCCATACACCACGCCCTGGTGCAGGTCGGTTGAGCGCAGATTCCAGACCTTGCAGGCAAACGTGATGTTGTGGCTGTCATGCACTTTGCTGAGATGGTAGAAGGAACCAGGCTGCTTCGGGAAAGGAAGAACATCCTTTCGCCCGCGGTGTTCGATCTCGATAAAGCCTTCTTCAATGTCAATGTTGGGGGTTCCGTATTCTCCCATCGTGCCCAGCTTTACTAGGTGGGCGGCAGGGACGTGCTCGCGCATCGACCAGAGAAGGTTCAGGGTTCCAGTAATGTTGTTCACCTGGGTCATGACGCAGCGCCGCTGGTCGATCATCGAATAAGGCGCGGAGGGTTGCTCGCCAAAGTGGACAATGGCGTCGGGCCGGAATTCGCGCAGGACGTCATTGACGAGGTCGTATTCGCACAGGTCCCCGACGAACAACGAGATGTTGCGCCCTGTGACTTCCTTCCAGGTGCTCACCCGGTTGCGCAAAGATCTTACGGGGATCAGGGGCTCAGCGTTCAGTTCAAGTTCCCAGGCGCGCTTCGACAAGTTGTCAAGCACTGCGACCTCATGCTCGCGCGCGGAAAGGTACATGGCGGTCGGCCAGCCCAGGTAGCCGTCACCACCGAGAATCAAAGTCCTCACCGAGGTCCTCCTTTAGAATTACCAACACGCATATTGTGAGATTGTTGTCCCAACTCCGCCGGGAACTCTTGACACCCGATGAGGCTGCCGAACACCCCCCGCTTGCTTTCCGATTCACTTGCCTTGACGTACCTTCCAATTGCCTAAAGCATTCAGACGTATCTGGATTCGAATGAGTTGCACTGTTTGGCATGAAGGTGAACAAGGCGAAACCTGCTCAGATGTCAGACTTTTTGTCTATATTATTTGAAATCAATGAGTTACATGTTTCATACGTATCATCGGAGGGAGGTAAGATTTTACATCCTTTTTCAATTCGCGGAATTGCAAAGGTGCGCGTGAAAGGGTGGCATCTAACTCGGGGTAGTTACCCTACCAAGACCCCCAGGCAGAGGCGACCGTAGATATGGTTTTTAGGATTATGCGAATATCGAAAAGAAGCGAGGCATTTTGCAGGTAATACAGGTCATATTCGAGCTTAAGCAGAGTGTCTTCCTCGCTCGCCGCGTAGGGGCAGCGTACCTGCGCCCAGCCCGTAATCCCGGGTCGAACTAAGTGCCGAAGCGAATAGACGGGGTACTTGGTTTGAAGGACTTCGGCAAACACCGGTCGCTCCGGGCGGGGTCCGACAAAGCTCATCTCTCCCCTCAGGACGTTCCAGGTCTGTGGAATTTCGTCAATGCGAAGCTTGCGCAGCCATCGCCCCACGCGGGTGACGCGAGAGTCATCGCGGACGGCCCAGACGGGGCCGGTTTGATCTTCCGCGCGGCCCACCATCGTGCGCAGCTTGTGGACGTGGAAGGTCCTGCCTCCTTTGCCCACGCGCTCTTGAGAATAAAACACCGCCCCTCTGTCGTCGATTTTGATGAGGATTAGCGCCAATGCCAGGAGGGGCAAGCTCAGAACCAACCCGCTTACCGCCAGAAGAATGTCCACCAATCGTTTGAGCACCTGGAAGCTCCTCTCATTGAGGGAGCGAAAGCCCTCCGCAGTGGCTACCCATCGCTCATCGAGGTAGCGTGCGGGCAGGCGCTCTGCGAACTCCGAGAAGAGTTGCGGGAGGTTCCAAACCGTGACGCCTTGCAGGCGAAGTTCCGCGGCTTTACGCACCGTGGAGGGCTCAAATGATTGGCCGGCCAGAATGAGCAGGTCAAATTCGCCGTTGCGGCCGGCCATCTTTTCGGGATTCAGGTTGGAGGGCATCGTGGCAGCATCACCATCCGGTTCCCATGCCGAGGTTTGGGAAAGGGGTGAATACTCGTGAATCAATTGGCGGGCGATTTCCACGGTTGGGGGGCTGCCCATGAGGAGAATCGAGAGCGTCCGGCGACGCAGGCGGAGAAATACCGCCAGCCGCCACCCCAGGAGCACGAACAGCAACAAGAAGTTTGCAATCGCGAAAATGCCGCGGCCGAATCGGATGTCCGGAGCAAAGAAGAAAATGAACGATGTCGCAGTGGCCGCGGCCACCAGTCCCAGAAGTGGCCGGCGCAGGTTTTCAACCGGGCTCGCTTCCGGCTGTGCTTCGTATGACCGGGTAAGGTAGAGGCTTAAAGGATAAATCGCCAGGCAGAGCGCCCACGCCCTGCCATACTCTTCGTAGAGAAGTCCAAAATCCTGCAAGCGGATGTAAGTTGCCACGGCGAGGCACAGGGTGAGGAACAGGAGGTCCCCTCCCAGAAGGGCAAACTTGATCTTGATTTGCATGGACGACTTCATGGGCGTGCAACCGTCTCCCTTAACGGCTGGCGGCAGCTCTTATAACCGCCTCGTACTCGTCCACCACGGCTTGCGAGGAATAGTTCTGTGCCAGATATTCCGCGCCGTTCCGGCCTAAGCGCTGCCGCAATCCGGAATCGTGAAGAAGTTGGGTGAGCGCGCGGCAAAAATCCTCCACATTCCCTGGCGATGTAACGATGCCGGAGTCGGCGCGGAGCAGAAGCTTGGCCAGGTCCGAATCTTCGTCGACGCTCGCCACCACCGGCCTTGAAGCCGCCAGGAAATTATAAATGCGTCCGGGAAATGAGGCCCTTCCCACCCCGGGCTTCATCGTAATGACGAATACGTCTGCGGCAGCCAGCATCTCCGAAAGCAATTCGGGTGGTTGTGTGGACAGGAACCGGATGTTTGTGAGACCGCGTTCGCGGACGAGTCGCTCCAGGTTCGCCAGCTTCGATCCTCCGCCGATCACCAAAATCAGCACGTTGGGAGTTGTCGCCAGCTTCGCCGCGGCTTCAACCAGCAGTTCTGTCCCGTGAGTGTACCCGATGTTTCCCGCATACATCACCACGAATTGATCTCTGAGATTGTGTTGCTGCCGGAAGGAATTGTTGCGCGGGAGTGGTTTTACCACCGTGGTATCGACGAAATTGGGAATCGTGGTGATTTTCCCGGCATCAATCCCATGCGCTGAGATTCCCTCGGCGAAGGAAGGCGTGATCACCGTAATCCGGTCGCAGCTTCGATAGAGGCGATTCACCAAACTCTTCATGACGCGCGTCAACAATCCGGGGCGGACTTCCTGGCTGGCAATGTATGCCTCCGGGTAAAGATCCTGCGCGTTGTAAATTACCGCGCCACCGCGCAGGCTTCGGAAAACTAATGCGTTGAACCCAAGCCAGAAGGGCGGTGGGACCACGAGGATTGCATCCGGGCGCTTCGTGAAGAGTCCGGCGGCGAGGCTGGTGAGCGTAAAGGTGACATAGTTCAACAATTTCGCCGCCTTCTCTCCGGACTTAGGGAATGCCCAGCAGTAAATTACCTTCACGCCCATGCGGATTTCGCGGCGAAAGAACCGCCACCCGTAACCGGCAGGAACGCGGGAGAGTTGGTTGTGCGGAATGCCTGCCAGCACGGTTATCTGGTGTCCGCGCGCGGCAAGGTGTTGCGCCAGGCCGGTTATCACGATGGCATTGCTCGTGAATTCCGGCGCGTAACGAATGCTGAGGATCAAGAGTCGCAAGGGAGGCTCGCGAGCCGCGCCGCGATGATGCGGTGGCGCTCAGCCCCTCCTTTCCGGAGGGATCGTTGCCACCTCCGGGCTTGCGACGCGCGGAGCGGCGGCAAGTTGCAGAAATGCCCGGTGAACTTTCTCCACACCTTCCTGCCAGGAGAATTGCCCTGCCCGCGCCACGGCGCGGCTTGAAAGCTTTTCAGCCAGGGAGGGCTGGGAGAGCACGTCAAACAATTTGACGGAAATGTCTTCGGGACTTTCGCCGTCGAAAAATACCGCAGCGTCGCCGCAAATGTCGCTCATGGGCCGGCGATTACAACAGAGGATTGGCGCCCCGCAGGCAAGCGCCTCGATCAATGTCATGCCGCACGCTTCCAGCAGCGAGGGAAAAATGAAGCACGCCGCGTGGCCGAGGAGCAAAGGCATGGCCTCATGCGGAACATAGCCAAGAAATTTCACGCGGTCCGAGCAGCCTTCGGTGCAAAGCAGTTTCTTGACTCTGCCGATATATTGCGCGTCCCAAACCTCGCCCGGAATCACCAGGGGCATGGAAATCCTGTTGGCCTTCACCAGCGACGCATAGGCCTTCGCTACGTTCAGAAGGTTGCCGTAACCCGCCAGGCGCGACCCGGCGAGAATAAAAGGTGGCCCGATGCCGAATTGTTTGCGAAGCGAAGCGACCGAGCCCGGTGCCGGAGGACGGAAACCCTCTGTGACGCCGGGGCAGGCAACCAGGAGCTTTTCTGGAGGGAGATGAAACTGCTCCACCAGAAATTCTTTCTCCCAATCGGACAGTACAATGACCCGATGGCTCTTTCGAAGTGAAATTTTCGACAACATGCGCAGCAGCCAGACTCGCGTCTTTCCACGCAGTGTGTTGGGGAATTTCCGGGCGAAAAAAGGCTCCAAATTTTGGACGATAATGATGCTGGGAACGCGCGAGAGGAGAATCGCCAGGTTGTGAGTGGTGTAAACCGCAGCGGATTGCTCGGCGCGAAGAATCCACGGAACAATGAGCTGCTCCCACGCGACCCGCACCGCTCCGGACTTTGCCGCCCAACCGTGCACATGGACGCGGAAATTCGGCTCGGGCACTTCCAATTCAGCGCAGCGGTCGGCGGGGAGGAATATGTCGTAATGGTTTGCGCGGTCGAGCTTCGCCAGGCGGGGAAGAAAGTTCTTCAGGTAAGTCAGGCTGCCGTAGGACGTCGCCGTGAGGCCGAGGATGGCGATGTTCATTTTTGATGGGCGGGTTGCGCCCGGAGCCGAGTCAGCAAGCCGGGCCGGCGGCGGCATGCGCAGGAGCGTCCAGACGCGCGCAGAGCACCTGCATCGCGACGTGGAACAGCATCATGTGGATGTCCTCGACCTTTTGCATGTCGTTTACCGGAACGTGCACGGGCAGTTGCGCGAGACTCGCCAGCTTGCCGCCGCTGTACCCGCACAGCCCCACCGTGATCGCGCCCTGCTGGTTGGCGTAGTCGATCGCCTTCAGGACGTTGGGGGAATTGCCGCTGCCGGAAATTCCCACCACCACGTCGCCCGGGTGAAGAAAGTTCTTGAGCTGCTCCACAAACGCTTCGCTGTAGGAGACGTCGTTGGCATAAGCGGTCAGCGTCACCATGTTGTCATTCAGGCTGATCACGCGAAAGCGCTTCTCGCGGCCGTAGGAGACGCCTTTGTTCAAATCGCCCGCCGCATGGGAGGCCGTGCTGCCACTTCCCCCATTGCCCATCAGGAATACCTGCCGGCCATCCTGGTAGGCGCGTTCCAGGAGCTTCAGGAACAGCTCCGCGGAATCCGTGGGGATGGCGTCGAGCGCGCTCTTGAGCCCCTGGCAGTAATCGAGAAATTGTTGGCGGATCATTCCGTAATCTCCTCGAATCGATTATTCCTTATCGCGCTGTGAAGGGCAAGGGGCATTCGGTAATACCTCAGGTTGAATTTTGTAGCGCGGGTGTCCCCACCCGCGACCGCTACGCGGCTGGGGACACCCGCGCTACAACTGAGACACAAGTCGGCGTTCAGCGCTCCGAACGCAGGGCTGCCGGGAGGAATTTCTCAAAATTTTCAAGAACCTGCTGCGCGGTTTCCTCTTCGCTCAGGTTGTGCAGCCGGGCGAGTTCCTGCGTCACGGCTGCGACATAGGCCGGCTCATTCCGTTTGCCGCGATGGGGCACGGGCGCAAGGTAGGGACAATCGGTTTCCGTCAGCAACTTGTCAAGTGGAATGGCGCGCGCTGCTTCTCGCAAGTTCTCGGCTTTCTTAAATGTCAGGTTTCCCGCAAACGAAATCAGGAAGCCCCAGTCCAAAAACACCTTCGCATCCTCAATGCTTCCGGTAAAGCAGTGTAGAATCCCGCCTAATCCCGACGAGTGCCAGTGCGCCGCTGCAATTTCACGCAGGTCAGCCCAGGCGTCCCGGCAATGGATGATGATGGGGAGCTTCAACTCGCGCGCCAGCTCCATCTGGCGGATCAGAACTTGCTTCTGGACTTCGCGCGGCGAGTGGTCGTAGTAGTAATCGAGCCCGATTTCGCCTACTGCTACGAACTTGGGGTACTCCGAGAGCTGGCGAATTCTCTCACCCAGCGCGTCCGTGTAGTTTCGCGCCTCGTGCGGGTGGACTCCTGCCGAGGCATAGAACCCCTCGTGCTTCTCGGCGACGGCGAGCGGCGAATCAAGCCGGTCAGCCGCGCCGCCTCCACCGGCAATCAGAATGTGATGAACCCCGGCCGCGCGAGAGCGCTCAATTACCGCATCGCGGTCGGGGTCAAAGTCGGAATCGTCCAGATGGGCGTGAGAATCCAGAAGAAATTGAGTCATTGATTCATTGGCCCATTGAGTCATTGGATTTCCCCAATGAGTCAATGGGCCAATGAACCAATCACTTCAGTCTCGCTCCCGCTGGCACGTCTTCGCCGAAGGTGGCCAGCACGGGCCGGCTCTGCTCGCCGATGGAAGCGGCTACGATCATGCCGTTGGATTCCACGCCGCGCAGCTTGCGCGGCTGGAGATTCGTGACCACCACCACTTTCATGCCGATGAGTTTTTCCGGCGCGTAGTATTCGGCAATGCCCGCGCAGATCTGGCGCACTTCCGTGCCGATGTCCACTTGCAGCTTCAGCAGCTTGGTGGCGCCGGGAATGGCTTCGGCAGCCTTGATTTCGCCCGCGCGCATTTCGACTTTGGCGAAGTCGTCGATGGTGATTTTGGGTGATTCAGTTGCAGCCGCTTGGGGCGGAGGTGTTTGTGGCACGGCCGTCCCGCCCTGCGGCCCAGAGCCTGCGGGCGGCGGGCCGGCCGTGTCGGTTTTCACGGGCTGGTCCGATTTGCGGACTCCGATGGAGTCCATCGGACTCCCGGAATCGGAGAAGCCCGAGCCACTTGTTGCGGGCGGCTTCGTTGATTCATTTTCCACGGATTTCGTGACCTCCTTGGGTTTGTCGCGATTTCGGTCTGCTTGGGCATATTCCTCGAGCGTGGCCAGCGCCTTTGCTTTGTCGAGGCGCGGAAAAATTGCCTCCGGTTTGGCTACCTTTGTTCCGGGGACGAGATCCTCGAATTTGAGGTTCCAAATGCCCTGGTCACTGGCAGCACCTTGTTGGCCAAGCTGCTCCCATAGCTTCTGACAAGCATGTGGCATCACAGGATTAAGTAACACAGCGAGAAACCGAAGGGAAGCAGTTGCCGTATAAAGGACCGTCTGTAGGTATTCCGGCTTGACCGTGACATATTGCCCTTTGCCGGTATCCACCTGGCGCAATTTCGACCAAGGCTGTTCTTTAACCAAATACTTGTTAATCTCTGCGACGAAACTCCATCCGGCCTCAAGTGCCCGGGAGAAATCAAAATTCTCGAAGGCTGCTAAGAACTTCGATTTAGCCTCGGACGCCATTCGAGCAATGTGGACTTCCTGTGGGTCCGCTCCCACCCCTTGGGCGAATACATTGTAAACACCACTCCCTGGAACTGGTCGAGGAATCTCTCCTGCATAGTCGTGGTGCAACATTGTGATCGTGCGGTTCGCCAAATTTCCTAGATCATTCGCCAAATCCGAGTTGTATCGCTGAATCAATCCCTCATACGAAAAGCTCGTATCCTGCCCAAACGGCGCTTCGCGCAGCAGGTAGTAGCGCAGTGCGTCGTTGCCGGGCGCGCCGAGGGAATCGAGCGCTTCCACCAGCGGCTCGGGATAGACCACGTTGCCTTTGGATTTCGACATCTTGTCCTGCTCGTAGTAAATCCACCCGTGGGCGAAAATGGTGGTCGGCAGCATCTTGACCTGATCGGGATACGCGGCCATGATGAAAGCCGGCCAATAGACGGCGTGGAAGCGCAGAATGTCCTTGCCGATCATGTGGACGAGCTCGGACTCGCCGGGCTTGTTGCGCCAGTATTTCTGAAAGTCCGCGTTGCCGTTTTCGCCCTGCGCGTAGCCGATGCCGGTCATGTAGCTGGTGAGCGCGTCGTACCAGACATAGAAAACCTGTGTGGGATCATCGGGCCAGGGAATGCCCCACTTCAGACGCTTGCGGCTTACGGAAATATTGCGCAGGCCGCTCTTCACGAGGCTCTTCACTTCGTTCATGCGGTAATCGGGCTTCACAAATTCCGGATGCTGATCGTAAAGTGTGAGCAACTTCTCCTGGAACGCCGAAAGTTTGAAGAAGTAGTTGTCCTCACTGATCAACTCCGCCGGGCGGCCGCAGATGTCGCAATTCACAGGGTCGGTGTTGTCGGAAACATAGCGCTCATCGTAGACGCAGTATCGGCCCTCGTAGCGCTGCGTATAGATGTAGCCGTTGTCACGGGCGCGAATCAGCATTCGCTGCACTGACTTCACGTGATCCGGGTGATCGGTGTAGATGAAGCGCAGGGAGTTGGCATCCGACTGCGGGTACACGGTCACGGGAATGCCCATCTTGTGCCAAAGCTCGAAGAACAACTGGCGCTTTTCCGCCACAAACTCCCGCGGAGATTTTCCCGCCGCCGCCGCGGCGCGCTCCAATTTTTCACCGTGTTCGTCTGTGCCGGTCAGGAAGGCCACGTCGCAACCGCACATGCGCTTGTAGCGCGCCAGCACGTCGCACACGATGGTGGTGTAGGCCGTGCCCACGTGCGGCCGGGCGTTGGGATAGTAGATGGGAGTTGTGAGGTAAAGCGTCTTCATGCTTCTCGTGACCTTTGAGCCTAGCGAAAGGAATTCGCTTCACCCCCCTCGCGCGACGCGTGAGTTCCATCCGAGCTTCGCACTGAATTTGGAGGGTCTGGCGTTGAGGGTTTTCACTACGGCCTGGCCACAGGATGCTCAAGCCGCTCGATGCGATCTTCCAGACGGGAATTTTCTGCCTTAATAAAGTCCTTCAGGTCGGAAAAGCGAGCTTCCAGACCATTTATGCGCTGGTTCATGTCATTAAGTCGCTGGTTCATGTCATTGAGTCGCTGGTTGGTATCCGTAAATCTCTGG
>JASHSC010000652.1 GCA_030036915.1 Terriglobia bacterium | reverse complement strand
CTAGAAGCTGACTAGTCCGCCCAAGCCAGCATGCCCATGATGACCAGATTAGCGATGGGCACGATGGTGAGAACCCCCCACCAGCCGGGCTTCTTGCACGCCGTGGCAATGTCCATCCAGACGATGATCAGAATCGCGACGTTCACCAGAGGAATGAAGCAAAGGACGATCCACCAGATCGGCCTCTTGGCGATGTTGAGCATCAGGATGATGTTCGCGATAGGAATCCAGGCCAGCCAGCCGTTTTCGGTATTCGTCCTCTTGGCGATGGCCTGAAGCGTCAGGGCAGCGTAGACATAAAACGCGGCAAAGACCACCAGTCCAAAAACCATGAACAAACCCAGGGCCGCGACCCCCGCTGCATTGGGTTCGTCCGCAAAGGCCGGGACGGTCGGCAGAAGAATCAAGGTGGCAAGGATGGACAGAGGGACAACCGTGCGTGCTGACCGACCCACGGAAAGTGTCTTCATCGGATTTCTCCTTTGATGAATTTGCATTCTTAGGTCCGGCGGTCCGCGCCTGACCTGAATTTTCCTGGGAAATGGTATCGACTGCCAGACGAGCACAATGTACCTTGATTCGGGCTCCCTGGCAAGCCCCTGGATTATATTGTTGCCAACGCTCGAGAGGAGTCGCCTCCGCCATGTTCTTAATGAAGAAGATCATCTCCCGTTTTTTCTTCCCCATCCCTCTATCCTTGGAGATCTTGTTCGCGGGTCTCATTCTGCTCTGGTTCACTCGCCGCCAGAAGGCAGGGAAGGTGCTGATGACTGTTGGGGCGTTCTTTTTGCTGGCGCTCAGCAATAACTCCATCTCCAGCGCTCTGCTGCGCCCCTTGGAACGCCGTTATCCCGCCCTCCAAACCTCCAAGTCTGCGGGAGCACCCGGGCCGAATGTTACCTACATTGCGGTTTTGGGAGGTTTTGGTAATGAGGATCCAAAGCTTCCCATCACCAGCCATATATCCCCCGACTTAATGGTTCGACTCATCGAGGGAATTCGCCTGGACAGGGAATTACCCGGCAGCAAGCTCATTCTCTCGGGAGGCAAGGAGTCGGCCGGGGGAATGACGAAGATCGCAGTGATGCTGGGAGTACCGGCGGAAGACCTGATGCAGCTTTCCGACCCACGCGATACAGAGGAGGAAAGCAGGCAAATAGCCCCCATCGTCGGCTCACAAAAGCTTATTCTTGTGACTTCGGCATCCCACATGCCCCGCGCCATGGGATTATTCCGCAAAAGGGGCTTGCGGCCGATTCCCGCTCCCACCGACTACATGGCCCCTGAACACCGTTGGGAACCGGGCGACCTCTTTCCCGATGCTTACAACCTCTTTAAGTCGCAAGTGGCGTTCTACGAGTATCTGGGGTTGGCTTGGGAGACTCTGCGCGGTGAGATTTGATGCGACCTGTCCTTTGAAAAATGGAAGTGCCATTTCCACCTGTGGAGGGCAGGCCGGAGGTATTCACACTCAAAAATTGTCCGCTGAGCCAACCTGCTTGCGGCTTTACACCTCTTATATGCATGTGGGATAATTGCTAAATTACTGCGTGGGTGTGACGGAAGGGAAAAATGACACGACAAATCAGGAATTTGCTTGTAGCCCTGGGTATTTATGTCCTCTTGGGCGGAGTTCTGTGGGCGGCGCAAACTCAGCCGCCGGCTGATTCCGGTCGACCTTCCGATGCCGGTGCCCAGGCCGCGCCCGCTGACTCATCCGCTACCCCCGACCATGCCAAGTCGTACTACCATTTCATGATGGCACGCCGCTACACGGAACTGGCGGGCCTCTACAACCGCCCGGAGTACATCGATCGCGCCGTATCCGAGTACAAGCAAGCCATCGCTGCTGATCCCGACTCGCTCTTCCTTCGCGCGCAGCTAGCCGACCTCTATGGGCGCTCGGGTAACACGGATGAAGCAATTCAGGAAGCGGAAAGCGTCCTGAAGCAGGACCCCGATTATCCGGATGCCCACCGCGTGCTTGCCCAGACCTACTACCACATGCTCGAATCCAGCACCGGTGATCATGCCGCTGACAAGGAATACCTGGCAAAAGCCATCGAGCACCTGGAAGCCCTGGTGCGAGTGAGTCCAAAGGATACGGACTCAATGTTGCTTTTGGGGCGGCTTTATCGCGCTAGCAATCAGCCTGCCAAGGCCCAGGCAATTTACCAGAAGGCTTTGCAGGCTGACCCAGAATCGCGCGTAGGGATTGCCAATCTGGCGGAAATTTACATTCAACAGGGCGATAACGACCAGGCCGTCGATTTGCTCAACAAGATTCCCGAAAGCGACATGGATTCCCAGCTTCTGGGCATGCTCGCCTACGCTTATTCACAGGGCCAGCATCCCGACAAGGCCATTGAGACCTATCAGAAGGCGCTTGAGCAGGATCCCAACAACAACAACCTTCAGCGCTATTATGCGGATGCGCTTCTGAGCGCAGGCAAAACTGATGCTGCCCGCGATGAGTTGAAAAAAATCCTTGAAAACGACCCTGATGACGGGGCCACTTACAAGCGTTTGGCCGTCCTTGATCGTGAGGAAGGGCGCTTTGACGATGCCCGCAAGGAGTTTGAGAAAGCCCGTTCTCTCAGTCCGGATGACCAGGAAATTCCTTATCAACTTGCCCAGCTTGAAAACACTGTGGGAAATAATGAGAGGGCCATCGAACTCCTTCAGGGATTATTGAAGAGTTCAGAACACCCGGGGGGGCAATACACCGTCCCGGAGGCCAATAACCGCGCGCTTTTCCTTGAACGGCTGGGGCTCGTTTACCGCGACGAAGTGAAGTATCCCCAAGCTCTGGATACTTTCCACCAGATTCTTGCGCTCGGCCCGTTGCAGGGTCCGCGCGCCGAGGCGCTGATTATCGAGACGCTGCGCATCGAACATCAGCCCGATCAGGCTATGGCGGAGGCGGATTCCGCCGTCAAGACTTATCCCAAGGACCAGGACTTGGCAGTCTTGCGCGCCACGATGCTGGGCGAGCAGGGCCACGTGGATGAAGCCGTTAACTTGCTTCAAACCTTCATCACCAATCGTCCCATCGATCGGACGATCTATATTTCCATTTCCCAGATTTATTTGCAGGCCAAGCGCTTTGACGATGCTGAGCAAGCCGTTCAGAAAGCGTTGGACCTGAGTCCCAATCCGGAAGACCGCGAATACGCGCTCTTCGTTCAAGGCTCCATTTACGAGCGGCAGAAGAAATACGATGAAGCGGAGCAGACTTTTAAGAAAGTCCTCTCCACGGATCCGCTTAACGCTTCTGCCTCGAATTACCTTGGATATATGCTCGCGGACCGGGGTGTGCGTCTGGAAGAATCAGTAAAATATATTCAGGATGCGCTCAAGCTGGACCCCAACAATGGCGCGTATCTCGATAGTTTGGGCTGGGCGTATTTCAAAATGGGGCGTTATGATCTTGCTCAGGAACCTTTAGAGAGCGCCGCCCGACTGATTCAGAATGACCCTACGATTCACGAGCATTTAGGTAATCTTTATCTCCGCCAGGGCAAAACAGCGCGTGCGGAGGAAGAATGGCAACGCGCTCTGAAGGAATGGCCCACTTCCGATTCCAGTGATTTCGATGCTGAACAGGCCAAGGAACTTCAGAAGCAGCTCGATGAACTGAAGAGCCATTCCGGGAACAACAAGGCTGCGAATTGACTTTGAAAGGCGCAAAGACATGCTTTTTTCTTTTCGCTAGTCGCTGGATGTACTTGAAAAAAAGGCGAAAAGGAGACAAATTGGCAGACCCTATGATGTGCATGAAAAGGCAGCCACTAATTTCTCTAAGAACCCCAAAAACCTACGATGTGTTTGAAAATAAACTGGTTATTCCCTCCTGCCGGCCCCGAGGGGATGAGAATGGCACAATTGTGGTGCGATCGCGATTGATTATCCCCAAAAGCTAGATTCGCGGGCAATTGGCCGGGTCATTACTACAAAACCAACCTAGAGAATCCCAAATTGCCTACCACTATTCGTCTTCGTGCCTTCGCTAAAATCAACGCCGGGCTCAAGATTCTTCGGCGGCGCGAAGACGGCTTTCACGAAATCCGGACGATCTACCAGACTATCGGATTGCACGATCGATTGGAAATCAGCGTTTCCAAATCGACGGCGGGTATTCGAGTGGATTGCGACAACCCAGCCGTTCCCACCGGGCAGGGCAATCTTGTGCATCGCACCTGCACGGCGTGGGCACAGGCTCGCGGTTGGCGCGGCGGTATTCACGTGAAAATTCAGAAGTCGATTCCCCTAGGGAGCGGGTTGGGCGGCGCCAGCACCAACGCCGCGGCTACAATTCTGGGGCTCGATCGCTTGACAGGCGATCGCCTGGACCTTTCTGCGCGCCACAGGCTCGGTGCCTCCTTGGGCTCTGACGTGCCTTTGTTCTTCCTCGGGGGCCGGGTGCTGGGCTGTGGCCGCGGTGAAGAAGTCTATCCCCTCATCGACCTTCCCGCGAGTGCCTGCCTAGTGATCTTTCCTGGCTTTTCAGTCTCCACCGCAGACGCGTACCGCGAAGCAGGTTCGCGGTTGACAGAATCGGGGAAAACCCCTTACAGTAATAGTTTCGGTGCGTGGCCACATTTTCCCCTGATGAGTTGGGGACCGGCCGAAAATGACTTCGAACACGTCGTTTTCGCGAGGTGGCCTGAGCTGGCGCAATTGAAGCGCCGGCTTATCCGGGCCGGGGCCGAAGTCGCCTCCTTGACGGGCAGTGGATCTGCGATTTATGCCCTCTTCTCCTCGTCTCGGCTGATGGCCCGCGCCCAGAAACTCATTCCCAATGGGTGGTTGAAATTTCCGACGCGCACCTTGTTGCGTGCTGAATACCACCGGAAGATATTTGTTCATTGAACCATTGATTCATTGACTTATTGCGTGCAGGGCGTCAGCTTTCCGGCTGCGCCGCGAGTCAATGAGCCAACGAAGAAATGATTCAATGAGTCAATTTTCTTTGGGAGGTCGTCCAGTGGTAGGACACATGCCTTTGGAGCATGGAACCCTGGTTCGAATCCAGGCCTCCCAGCCAGAGATTTGCAAGCTGAGCAGGCGCAGAAAGGCGCGATGAAAAGTCGGGGCTATCGCCACACGCTGAAGATCTTCACGGGGAA
>JASHSC010000651.1 GCA_030036915.1 Terriglobia bacterium | reverse complement strand
ATGACAGCGGTCCGGCACACATGGCCGCGGCGCTCGCGCGGCCCTTGGTGGTGATCTTCGGGTCTTCCAGCTCACCGATCTGGGGGCCATGGCCGCGGCCGGACGTCAATGCCGCAGCCCGCGTAGTGCAGAATCCCTTCGCCTGCAACCCCTGCCCAGGCGACCATTGCTACCAATTCGCCCGCCCGGAGTGCATCCTTTCCGTGACATTCGATCAAGTCAAGGCTGCTGTCAACGAAGTCCTGGCGCGAGCCGCATAACTCCCTGGCTCCAGCAATTTCCCCCCTTCATTTTCAGGATAACTCCGACCCCGGATTCGATGTTGAAGGATGTGACTTGGCACTCCGTCAATCGAACGGTGAGAATGCGAGTCCTTTGGTCCTTCGATCCACCACAAGCTCCGCGGGTGGCTGTTGGCCATTAATGCTGACGATGACGATCACCGTGTCGTGCCCCTTGGACTGCGAACCCAGGATCTTGAAGTTGCGGATTTTTCCGTAGTCACCTTTTTCGCCCCAATCGTGCAAAAAGTCACCGAAAGTGTAAGTCTCACTGGGCTGCCAAAGGCGGTAGGCTTCCTGGTAATTTCCCTGCTCGAGTGCGGTCAAGAAGTGTGAGATTGCGCGTTCTTCCGAAAAGTTGCGGAAAACGACGTAGGCAATACTCGCGAGAACGACAACCGCAAGTGCCATCAAAATGTAGCGTCCGATTTTTCGAGACGGCTTCGGTGGCGCTGCATCGAGTAAGGTCATAGCTGCGTCCCTCCAGGAGTCAGGAATCGCTGAACCCTCCCGGGCCCACTCATTATGGTCGATGCACAAGCGGATTGCCAAGGGGTCAGGGATTCAATGGCCAGCCGCAGGCGAGTAGCTGTAGCAAGTCCGGGATTTATCCCGATGCCGTTCAAGCGCCAACTCAATCAGCCGGTCAAGGAGCCGGGCATAGGGAAGGCCGCTCGCCTCCCATAGTTTCGGATACATGCTGATCGAAGTGAAACCGGGAATGGTGTTGACTTCGTTCAAATAGACCCTCCCGGTCTTTCGGTCGACGAGAAAATCCACGCGCGCCATGCCCGCACAATCAATCGCCTGAAAAGCACGAATGGCCACTTCCTGCACTTGTCTCTTCTGCCGGACGTCGAGCTTGGCGGGAATGACGAGCTTTGAACCTTCCTTGATGTATTTCGCCTCGTAATCGTAGAATTCGTTCACCGGTACAACCTCACCCGGCACCGAAGCTTCAGGCCGATCATTCCCCAGCACGGAGCATTCGATCTCGCGCGCGTTGATTCCCTTCTCAACCAGAATCTTGCGATCGTATTGCGCAGCCAAATCCAGGGCCGCTGAAAGCTCACTTCGGTTGTGAACCTTGCTGATTCCAACCGAAGAGCCGAGGTTCACCGGCTTCACGAACACCGGGTAGCGCAGCTTGCTCTCAATTCGCTTTCGAACGGCAGCCGGGCGGGATTCCCAATCCGCGCGCAGGAAGAGTTCCCAGGGAACGATGGGGAGGCGCGCGTCGCGGAACAGGCGTTTCATGACGTCCTTGTCCATTCCGGCGGCGGAAGCCAGGACGCCGGCGCCCACGTAAGGCACGTCAGCCATTTCCAGAATTCCCTGCACGGTCCCGTCTTCGCCAAAGGTACCGTGCAGGACGGGAAAAACAACATCGAGGGCTGGAAGCGATGGCGAGAGTTGATGTGAAGGATTTAGCGCAAGGAGCTTTGGAGACGTGGGATCCACGGAGGGCGTTACGGGTTCGCCGGCTTCCAGATATTGCGCCAGAGGTTGAAGAGCGTCCCCACCGGCCCGCCAGTGACCTTCGCGCGTGATGCCGATGGGAACGATTTCATACTTCGCGGAATCCAGCGCCCTGATAATTGAAGCGGCGGATTGCAGCGAAACGTCGTGCTCGCCCGATCGTCCGCCAAAGAGAATCCCAACGCAGATTTTGCCGCTCACAGGATTCTCTTTCCCAGGGCAGAGGCGGTGAATCCCACACCCAGAATGGCGGTCTTGTTCATCACATCGATGATGGGGTTGATCTCGACAAGTTCGAAGGCCAGCATTTTGCCACTGTCGGCCACCATCTCCATGGCGAGATGCGCCTCGCGAAATGTAATACCGCCACGAACCGGAGTGCCCACGCCCGGTGCCTCATCGGGGTCAACCACATCCATATCGAAGGAGACCACAAAGCCCGCGGTGCCTCGCGAAGCAAAACTGATGGCGCGCTCCATCACCACGCGCATGCCCAGTTCGTCAATCTCGCGCATGGTGAAGAAGTTGACGCCGGAGGCACGGACAGTTTGGCGCTCGGGGGCGTCCAGGTCGCGAATTCCCACCAGAGCGCATTTCTGCGGGTGCAGTTTGGGGGCGAAACCGAAGATGCGGGTCAGCGCTTCCGGTCCGCGCCCGAGGTTGGCGGCGAACGGCATACCGTGAATGTTGCCGCTGGGGCTGGTTTCAGGAGTGTTCATGTCAGCGTGCGCGTCAATCCAGAGGCAGCCAATGTCATCACCGCGATCGTGGAAGTACTTGGCAACGCCCG
>JASHSC010000650.1 GCA_030036915.1 Terriglobia bacterium | reverse complement strand
TGAACCGGATCGGGTGCTGAATCGTGCCGTTGGGTGAAGTGGGCGTGCCGGTTCCAATCACCTCATCGGCATTCACCAGCAGCGGCGCCACCGGAAGTCCCGCGGCATCGGATGTTCCCATGCCCTGCGTCGTCAGCGCGTCGGTGGAGACGTTGGGCCAAAGTGCGTTGGAGGAATCAGTCCAGGGGCCATCCTCGTAGATGCCCTGCCACATTTCGTAAAGCGCCGGAGCGCTTCCGGCGTTCGACTCGAGATAAACCAGCACGTGCCGGTCGCCCGTCGAATTGCTGGTGCCTTCCACCGGAGCATAGGGTGGAATCGGACCCGACGTGAAATACGATTGATACACGGTGGTCGTCACGGCGACGTCCGGCTGGTTGTAAGGGACTTCGATGGCAGGAATTCCATTCGGAAAGGGGGCGCCCGATTCGTTGCCGAAGAACGGCTTGACCGTGGAGGACAAGTAGCCGCTGTACATCGGCGCCGCGGGGGATGTATCGACGGGCAGGTTTGTGGTCGCGGCGTCCACGCGGTGATGGAAGATGGAATCGGCGGGAAAGATGTTTGCCAGGAATGCGCTGTTGCCGTTGATGGCGAAGCTGATGTTGGCTGTCGCCGTCGCGCTGGCGGAGTCGGTCACAACAAATTCAGGCGTGTAAGTCCCCTGCCCGCCGATCAGCGAACTCGTGATGGCTCCGGTCGCAGCGTCGAGCGACATTCCCTCCGGCAAGGGCGGCACATTGGCGTTCTCGGTGACTGAAAATGTGTAGGGAGGCGAGCCGCCCGTGGCGGTGATGGTGCACCCCACGTAGGCGGCGCCCTGCGTGCCACCCGGGCAGGATGTTGTGGTAATCGCCAGCGCGCCACCGGACGCCGTCACCGTAACGGTTGCCGTGGACGTGGCCGAGCCCGCCGCATTGGTCGCCGTCAACGTGTAGGTGGTCGTCGCCGTGGGGCTGACGCTGGTTGAGCCCGTCGCCGAAGCCGACGTGAAACTGCCCGGCGCAATGGCAATGCTCGCCGCGCCCGTGGTCATCCAGTCGAGGGTGCTGCTGCCGCCGCTGGTTATGCTCGCGGGATTCGCCGTAAAGGCAGCAACGGTCGGCGCCGAACCATTAGACGCCGGCGGACTACTGGAGCCGCAGCCCGCAAGTTCAACACCAACCAACAGAACTACCAGGACCAGCCCGCAATGGCGCAGTACCTGAGAATCAGGGCATTGAACACCTTTCAATGGATGAACATCCTGCCCGTGCGGCTGACACGGCCTGAAAGGCCGCGCCACGATTCTGTGGCTCTCCATGTTCGTAGCTCCTTAAGCCGCCTGCTGAGGCATCGGGATTTCTGTGCGATCCAGCGCGGCAGTATCGAAAGGGGCTCAAATCACAGAGGGGCTCAACTTCGTCACTTGCTGCACATATGGTCGGATCAAACTCAGTGTGGTGTGCGGCCACTCGACGTGCTTTGTTCGTTTGTTCAAATCTATCATAGGAATTGAGGATGCGGAAGCGCTGCCTCAGCGGAGCCGTGATCCACGCACTGTGTGCGGCATCTGCGAAATCCGCGCAATCTGCGGATCTTTAAGTCTCGTGAGTTCGCGACTACTTTGCTTCCTTCCAATTCTTCCCCACGCCGACGTCCACCTTCAGCGGCACGCGCATGGGGAAAACCCCTTCCATCTCGGCGCGGACGATCTCCTGCGCGCGGGCCAACTCGGCTTCAGGCGCTTCAAACACCAGTTCGTCGTGCACGGTAAGAATCATGCGCGTGCGCAACTTCTCGCGCTCGAGGCGCAACTGCGTTTTGACCATGGCCAGCTTCATCAGGTCGGCGGCTGTCCCTTGCAGCGGAGTGTTCATGGCCTCGCGCTCGGCGCGATTACGCGCCTGGACGTCGCCGCTCTTGATTTCAGGAATCGGGCGCAAGCGCCCAAAGGCCGTGCGCACGCGGCCCGTGGAACGCGCCTGCTCCACGATTCCCTCCAGGTACTCGTTCACCCTGCTGTAGCGGCGGAAATAGGCGTCAATGTAAGCCTGTGACTCGGTGCGGCTTGAACCGGTGCGCGCCGCGAGTCCGAAGGCGCTGAGGCCGTAAATCACTCCGTAGTTGATCGCCTTCGCCATCCGCCGGTGCTCGTGGTTCTGAAGCGCGGGCGGCACGCCGAAAATTTCCTGCGCCGTGACGGAATGGATGTCCTCATCGCGCGTGAAGGCTTCGATCAGCAGCGGATCTCCGGAAAGGTGCGCCAGAACGCGCAATTCAATCTGCGAATAGTCGGCGGAAATCAACTGGCATCCCGGGTCGGCGACAAACGCCGCGCGAATCCGCACGCCGAATTCGTCGTCAATGGGAATGTTCTGGAGATTGGGATTTGATGAGGATAGCCGCCCCGTGCGCGACCCGGCTTGATTGAACGAAGTGTGCACGCGGCCCGTGGAGCGCGCCTGCTCGATGATGCCCTCCAAGTAATCCTTCACTTTGCTGTAGCGCGCGAAATAGGTGTCGATGTAGGCCTGCGACTCGGTGCGGCTGGACCCGGTGCGCGCCGCCAATCCAAATGCGCTGAGCCCGTAGATCACTCCGTAGTTGATCGCCTTCGCCATGCGGCGGTGCTCGTGATTCTGAAGGCCGGGCGGCACGCCGAAAATTTCCTGCGCCGTGACGGAATGAATGTCCTCGTCGCGCGTGAAGGCCTCAATCAGCAGCGGATCGCCGGAAAGGTGGGCGAGAACGCGTAACTCGATTTGCGAGTAATCCGCGGAAATCAACTGGCACGCGGGATCCGCAACGAAAGCGGAGCGAATCCGCACGCCGAACTCATCATCAATGGGAATGTTCTGGAGGTTAGGGTTCGAGGATGAGAGCCGCCCCGTGCGCGCCCCCGCTTGATTGAACGAAGTGTGCACTCGCCCCGTCCCGGCCTGAACGAATTTCGGCAGGGCGTCGATGTAAGTCGACTTCAGTTTGGCGCGCGTGCGGTATTCCAGAATGCGGCGCGGCAGGTCGTGCTTTTCGGCCAGCACCTCCAGCACCGCGGCGTCCGTGGAATACTGGCCGCTCTTCTTCAGCCGCTTTCCGCCCGGGAGGTTCAGCTTTTCAAACAGCACGTCGCCAAGCTGCTTGGGCGAGTCGATATCGAACGCTCCGCCGGCCAGCTTGTAGATTTCCTCGGTGAGCACCGTCAATTCGCGGTCGAATTCGCCGGACATGTTCGCCAGGATGGCAGTGTCAACCCGCACGCCTTCGGTTTCCACTTCCGCCAGCACGCCGGCCAGCGGCAATTCAATTTCCTCGTAAAGCTTTTGCAACTCCTCGCGGGCGATCTCCGGTCGAAGAGCCTCGCTCAATTCGCGGGTGCGCTGCGCCGCTTCCGCCAGCGAAGGCGAAATCCTGCGGCCCTGCCGGCGCAAAACCACGTCGGCCAGGGCATGGCTCGAGGCGAGCGGCTCAAGCAAGTATGAGTAGAGCATCGTGTCGTCCACGACACCCGCCAGGGCAATTCCTTGCTTCGCCAGGTGGAGTTCCAGCAGCTTGGAATTATGAACGGACTTTTTGACCGACTGGTCACCAAGTACAGGCGCGAGCGCGGGAAGCAAGCTCGCAAGGTTACCCACGTCCATGGTCGTCAGCCGCCTTCCGTCCGACAGCCCGAGATCGTTCAGCCGCCCGGCGAAGCCTTCATCCCCTTCCACACTCACTGCGAGGGCAAGCGGCAAGCCGGGTTCAAGAGATTTCAACCATCGCTCGATGGCTTGTGGTGTCGAAAGCTCTTCCGATTCTGTTTCGGCCGCTGCCGGTGTGGGCGCCTCTTTCAGAAATTCACGCAGGAGCGAAGTGAAACCCAGATCGCGACAGAGCGCGGTGATCTCAGGAATGTCAACTGCCTGCACTTTCAGCTTCTCAAACGGAGTTTCCAGCGGAACATCGGTTCGAATCGTGGCCAGTTCGCGGCTCAGCAGCGCCTCCTTGCGAAAGTCACGCAATGCGTCGCGATAGCTCTGCTTCTTGACCTTGTCGTATCCGTCCAGGGCTTTCTCCAATGTGCCGAACTGCTGGATCAACTCTGTGGCGCCTTTGGGACCAATGTAGCTGCGCTTCTTCTCGCCTTCCGCCAGCTTGGGCTCATGCCCCGGCAAGGGGCGGGCTCCGGGAATGTTGTCGCTCGGGTCGCCCGTGAGCGCCAGCCAGTCCACCACCTGCGCGGGTTCGACGCCGATGATCTCCTTCACCTTCGCCACATCGCAAATTGTTTCACCATCGCTAGCGCCTCGCGAGGGCTTTAGCACGCGCACTCGATCATTCACCAACTGGAACATATCCTCATCACCGGTGACGACAAACACTTCCGCGTCTTTTCCTGAGCCAATCCTCGCCAGCGTTCCGATGACGTCATCCGCTTCGAAGCCTTCGAGTTCAGCCAGCGGCAATCCCATGGCACCACAGAATCGCCGCACGAAGGGAAGCTGCACAGCCAGTTCATCCGGAAAGGGCGGACGGTTGGCCTTGTACTTTTCAAACAGCTTGTCGCGAAACGTGGGCGCGGCCAGGTCGAATGCCACGGCCACGTGGCCGGGATGATGGTCCTTCAGGAGCTTGCGAAGCGTGCGCACGAAAATGAAGATGGCCTTGGTCGGCATCCCGCTGGGCGAAACCAACGCCATCTGCATCGGTGCGAAGAAGGCGCGAAACACCAGGGACATTGCGTCGATCAAAAACAACTGTGGGGAGTCCTGAGCCAAACCACCCTCCTGCAAAGCGACCGATCGAACCGGGACACGAGCGGTCCTGATACCCTATTCCTTGATAAGCGGATAAAACAACCTTTCGAAAAAACCAAATGGCCGAGCCACAAAGACAATGCGACCGGGTTGTGCTCCAGACGAAAACGTGGGCTTCTCGGATTCGTGGGGAGCCGCTTGTACGACGCCTCTTTTTAGCACGGTGCCCGTATCGGTCATTAACCAACACGCGCAATGCCATTGGTCCTCTCTCAGGCTTACCTGAACCTCCAAGTGCGGCGGGGCAGGTTCAGGGAGGTTGAAGGTGGCCTCGCCCTTGACGTTAGTTTCAAGGTGGACAGGGTCTGCCGCCTTCGCCAACCGTTCCCCAAAAAAGCTCACCAGAATGGGCTGCTTTGGAATCGGCTGCCCTTTCATGTCGATCACCCGAATCCCCACTGATTGCGCCTGGCAAACCGGGCAAAGCAGGGCAATTAGAATTAGGGTTCGCATCGGTGGAACATTGTACCTTAAAGCGCATTGTCGGCTGGCGATGATCGTGAGATCGCCTGCCGGAGCAGGTGCGGGCATAGGGCCCGCTGCGGCTTAGAGGACACTAATCCTCTCCTCAGTTGTTGTACAATTGCCACATCACACCTCCGCGTCGTCTTTACAAAAATCGCGTAAGCATCTGGTAATAAAAGAAATACTATTTAACATCGACATGGAAGCCTGTGTGCATGTAACATGACTTGCGTCGGGGAGGTACTTTGGGTCAACAACAAACTCTGGCTTCAGAAGTCTCGCTTTCAGGCATTGGGTTGCACACCGGGGTCACTGTCAACCTGCGCCTGTGTCCGGCTCCCGTTCATACCGGCATCGTCTTCAAGCGCACTGACCTTGAAGGCTTTACAATTGAAGCACATTCCCGCCACGTCGCCCGCGTAAGCTATGCAACCAGCCTGATGAAGAAGGGCGTCCTGATTTCCACGACCGAGCACCTGCTTTCGGCGCTTGCCGGCGCGGGCGTGGACAACGCCGTCGTGGAAGTGGACAACCTGGAGCTACCCATCGTGGATGGCAGCGCGCTGCCCTTCGTGAATCTCATCCGCCAAGCTGGGTTGCGGCAGCAACGCGCTCGACGCGCCTACGCCAAGGTTCTGAAGCCCGTCATCCTCGAGGAAGGCACCAAGAAGATCGCCATCTACCCCTCAGAAACCTTCACTGTGAGCTACTCCATTCTCTTCCCGCATCGAGTCATTGGAGCGGAATCGCTGGATCTCACGCCGGCCGGCGAGTCATACGAAACTGAGATCGCTCCCGCGCGAACTTTCGGCTTTCTCACCGAGGTCGAAATGCTCCTAAAGAGCGGACTGGTGAAAGGCGGCTCGCTTGAAAACGTCGTGGTGCTCGACGAGGAGCGCGTCCTGAATCCTGAAGGCTTGCGTTTTCCCGACGAGTTCTGCCGCCACAAGATTCTCGACTTGATCGGCGACATCTCTCTGTTTGGGTACCCCCTGATCGGCCACGTGGTTGCAGATCGCGCCGGCCACGCCATGCACGCGCAACTGGTTTCGCAGCTACTTCGCCAGAAGGAGTGCTGGACGCTCACCACCACGCCACCCGCGCGCGCCGCCGTCGCAGTTCCCACTCCTGAATTCGCCATTGTCGAAGCCTGATCGGCAATTGATCCATTGGCACATTGGTTCATTGAATCATTGCCGGAGTTCGCCGGTTGGACGCTCAGCGTTTCAATGGCTCAATGAGTCAATGAACCGATGATCCAGTCCCCTGCCCTCCTAGAAGACTTGCAAACCGTTTG
>JASHSC010000649.1 GCA_030036915.1 Terriglobia bacterium | reverse complement strand
AAGCCTCCCGTTTGAATCGCTCGAGGAATTTTTCGTCGCCGCTGAGCTCCCAATTCAGCACCTTGATAGCGCGCAATTCGTCGAATCCGGTGTGCTTGGCCTTGTAAACCGCGCCCATTCCGCCCTCGCCGATCTTGTCGAGAATGCGGTAGCGGCCACGCACGAGAGTGCCGGGAGCCCAGGTTCCGGTCGAAACGAGTTCTGTGCCGTCACGCGAACAGAATCCCACGGCATCGGGGTAAGTCGCTTGGCATGTAGGGCAGGTTCTCATTTGTGTCGCCGCCCGGGTTTGGAGCTGACTATATCATTCGGAAATATATCATAAGAATGAGAAAGGGTTAACTTCTTTCACGTTACTCGAATAGGTCGTCCTTCCAAAGTTTTCGCCCGCCCAGGGACGCATAGAATGCCCAGGCGGCGAGGAGGACATAGGCAGTCAGGATGGCCACCACATGGGACGTGTACCAGCGTGAAAAATCGAGCGAGGAAGGTAGGTTCAGGAGAAAGTTTGCGGTGAAAATAGCCATGGCCAAGACGATAAGTCCAAACCGGACTAAAGCACCCGCGGCAAGCGTGTAGAGCGTCAGCCAGAATGGCCAAATAATTTGAGGATGGTCGTTTTGCAGAGCACCCATTAATGTGAAAATCGCAATGAAACAGGCAAGGGCAAGCCACCGATTCCGCAGCATGACTCGCAGAATGTTGACGCTTTTGGCGGAATATATCAATCCCAGGTACTTGGACGGCCCACTTCACCATAAGGGAGGAATCGGCTTCTTCCTGCTTGCTCTAGTAATTATGCTCGGAATTCTTCATCTCCTGAAGAAAAGACAAATGGCCAAAGCCGCCTGGTCAATGTCGCCCCTTAATCCATAGCGAAATAATAGGTCGGCCTAGAGCGCTGACACGAAACCTAACCTTAGAATCTCCATTTTGTCGAGTTCGATGTGATGAAGCACTTCACGGTTCTTCGCGGGTGTAATTCACAATATATTCGGGAATGGCAATCCCCTTCGGGAGACGCTCATCCGGCAGCGCGGAACCAGGAGTCAGCTTCATAGGGAGGACACCTGCCCATATAGGGAGAAAGTAATCTTCGCCATCGTCAATTGGAGGGCCGGTACGAACTTTTGCGGAAACTTCATTAAGCGGCATGGCCAGGACCGTGGTGGCTTGCAGTTCCTTGTCCGTCGGGTGCCGGACATCCTTCCAACGGCCGGGTGCAATGTGATTCGTAAAGACCTCCAATACTTCCAGCTTGGTTGCAGGGTCATCCACAATAGTTGATCTGCCGAAAATCACTACGGACCGATAGTTCATCGAATGGTGAAAGGCCGAGCGAGCCAACACCAGCCCATCCAGAAGTGTTACCGTAACGCACACGTCCGCCCCCCTGCCGAGGGCTCGCAACATGCGGCTGGCGGACGAGCCGTGGACGTACAGTGTGTCCCCCCGACGCCCATAACCAGTGGGAATCACCACCGGCATGCCGTTGGCAATAAATCCAACGTGGCAAACCAAGCCTTCGTCGAGAATCCGATAGATTTCCTTTTTTTCGTAAATGCCTCGCTTGGGAATGCGGTGCACCTGCGTGCGGTCGGTGGGGACAAAATTATTCACCGAGTTTGATTCCTTTTCATCCATGGATCAATTACCTCACTCTTCCTTAACGCGCCGTCCAGCCGCAATCGATGGGCACGGCTGAACCCGTCATGCACTGCGCTATATCCGTCGAGAGATAAAGCACCAAGGCCGCAACCTCCTCCGGCTCCAGCATACGTTTTAGAGGGGCCGGCCCAGTCATGATTTTCTCAACTACCTCCTGCTCGGTAAGTCCGTGAAATTTGGCCTGGCCGGCAATTTGCTTTTCCGCCAGCGGCGTGCGAACGAAACACGGGCATACTGCAACGGCTGTGATGTTGTGTGGCGCGCCTTCCAGAGCGGTGACCTTCGTCAGGCCTAGTAGGCCATGCTTCGCCGATACGTACGCGGCCTTGAATTCCGCCGACACCAGCGACTGCGTCGAACCCATGTTGATAATCCGGCCTTTGCGCTGTGCCCGCATGTGGGGAAAGGCGTATTTGGTGGTAAGAAACGGTCCGGTGAGCATCACGCCCAGCAAAAGGTTCCATTTCTCCACAGTAAACTCTGTGATAGGTGCAATGTGCTGAAGTCCTGCGTTGTTCACAAGAATGTCAATTCGTGTAAATCGGTCAATCGCGGCATTGATGAGGGCGCGAGCGTCCTTGACGTCGGACACGTCGCCGAACTGAAAAATGGCCTCTCCTCCCGCGGCCGTAATGTCGTGTGTGACCCTACGGCCATTTTCCCGGTCGATGTCATTTACAATGACGGCGACACCTTCGCGCGCCAAGGCGAGGGCAATGGCTTTTCCCAAACCGCTGGCGGCGCCCGTTACAATCCCTACCCGGCCTTTGAGTTGGTCGCCCATCAGGGGGCGCGGCTTTTCCATCTCGAGGGTGTCGGATGCCATAAATTTCTCCGTTAATCTTGCGAATATCGCTCCACGCGAACACGTGCAGTTATTGCGTGGGCGAGCATTCTTTCCGCCTCGCACTGCCTTTCCGTGACTTCGCCGATGACCCTGCTCGCAGCCGGGGTCATTCTTTGATAGGTGACGGTCTTGAGAAACTTCCCGACTCACAAGCCGCCCG
>JASHSC010000648.1 GCA_030036915.1 Terriglobia bacterium | reverse complement strand
TGATCGACTATCTGCATTACCACTACGGGTTGACGAAATAGCCGAGGGGATGACAGGCAGGGCGCAAGGAGAATGTCTATGAAGCGCCAGGCTCAAGTTGCAAGAGCTCTGATCCTTGCCGTCGTGATCGCGGCGGCGGTGAGTGCCGGAAATTTCTATTCTCGACCGGCGCTGCCCGCGAGCGGCACTCAGCCTTCCGCGGCAAGCGGGACTAAAGCGCCACCCAAGACGGTGGTGGACGAGGGAGCATTTCTGCAGGAAGAAACGATGCGTCCGCGCGGCCATTGGGAAAACGTAACTGTCCCCGACACTCTCGACCTTGCTGAGCACGCCAAGCTCTCTATCAATGCTCTGACCGGCGATATGGACCCGGAGCACTATTACGGGACCATCCAGGGATTCATATTCCACGCTGATCCGCCCCATATTCAGGGCGGCGGCGTGGGCCTCTACTCCGTCGACTTGACGCCCCGCAACGTGCGCACGCTGCCGCTGATGCGTGACATGAGCGGCAGCGAGATGAATCTGGATATGGAATACAAGGCCATGCGCGCGCTGCTGAGCCAAATTGATCCGGACGGCCAGATGTATTACGCCGAATGCCCGGGCAGCGTCACCAGCGGCGGTTCCATGCCGGCGCGGATGGGGATGATGGTCTTTGCCATGCTGAATTGGCAACACCGCGATGGGAACGGCACGTGGATGAGCTTGATCGACCTGCTGAGCAAGGGACTGAGCGACGATGCCATTCGCGTGGACGATCGCGCCTACTATCCCTTGCAGAGCGGCATCGACCGGGACCGCGCGTGGCATGACTTTGCGGGAGGGAACAAGGCTCCGAACGCGTATCACACTCCCGACGAGCCGCAAGCCGACCCGCAGGGCGTGGAGGGCGCCACAAAAAGCGAAATGGACCGGGCGATCAGCGCCCTTGTGGATGACTATAAACTGAGGGGAAACCAGCAGTCGCTGGAACTGGCACAGAGGCTGGCCCGCGAGATCCTTCAGCCGCGCATGTGGCTGGATACGACGGACAAGGGGTACGTGGGGAGCGAACACGGGCAGTGGGCGGGCCACTTTCACAACAACGTCCACAGCCTGATTGCGCTTCTTGACTTGGCGGAGGCCGAACACGATCTTCGGTTGATGCAGTTTGTGAAGGAAGGCTACGATCAGGCCATTCGCAACGGAGTGGTGCGGCTGGGCTTTTTCCCGGCATGGACGATGCCGCAAAAGTACGGCCTGCCGGCGTGGCTTCACGGCGTAACGGAAACCTGCGGAGTCGCCAACGTACTGGAACTCGCCGTCCGGCTTACCGACGCAGGCCTTGGCGACTATTGGGATGACGTCGATTCGATTGTCCGCAACCAGCTTGTGGCCCAGCAGGTGATCGATCTTGGTCTCATGCGCCGGGTTTCAGGGGGAGGAACTGAGCACGACGCGCTGCTCCGGCGCTTCATCGGCGGATTTGGCCCGGGGGGCGTGACTTCACTCGGCGCTGAATGCGACATCGCGGGTTGTTGCACCGGCAATGGTTCGCAGGCCCTTTACTACGCCTGGCACGGCATTACCCGATTCGACGACGGTGTGGCAACCGTCAACCTGTTTTTGAACCGAGCTTCAACCTGGATGGATGTGGACAGCTACCTGCCCTACGAAGGCAAAGTCGTCCTGCACAACAAGCAGGCGCGCTCCGCATTCGTGCGAATTCCGGCCTGGGTCGATCTGCATGACGTGAAGAATTTCGTGGACGGCAAGCCCGTGAATCCCGCCATGACCGGGCGATACGAGATTTTCGATGGACTGAAGCCAATGGATGAAATACGCCTGGAGTTTCCGATTCGCGAGGAAACCGACAAATACACGATCGACGGAAAGGTCTACACCGTGAAGTTCCGGGGAAGCACGGCCGTGGATATTTCTCCGCGCGACTTGGATCCAAAATCTTATCCCATCTACCAGCGCGCTGAAATGGAGGCCGATAAGGCGCCCGTGCGAACGGAGAAGCGTTTTGTGCCGGACCACGTGCTGCCGCTGGGGACGTATTAGCCCGGTTTATTCATAAGTATCTGGAGCGACTGAGGAAGGCAAAGTGTTTCGCACAGAGGCCCCGGAGGCTGTGCACAGAGATCGCAGAGAAGTCCGCGAATAACGTCCGTGCACTCTGCGATCGAGCAGGTGCAAGAGTTCATTCATTAACGGCTCCGTGAACTCTGTGTGAAACGTTCTTAAATCCGCCAGCCGCTCATCTTTTCATGAATTATCCGGGTTAGGAACGATGGAGGCCGTTGTGGGTGCAATGAACGACGCGTGGGTTGAGCCCGATCTGGGGTCTGATGCCTTCTACGCTGATCCCTACCCAACCTACCACCAACTCCGGGGCTATGAGCCTGTCCATTGGAGTCCGCAATGGGGCGGCTGGCTTCTGACCCGGTATGCGGACGTCGTCAACATGCTGCGGGACCCTCAGAAGTTTTCCAATGTCGGGAGGATGAGCACCTTCCTGAGCCAATTGCCCGAGCAGATCCGGGAGGAAATGCGCCCTTTCGAAGACCATTTTAAACAGGGCCTGATTAATTCCGACCCGCCGGATCACACGCGCATTCGCGGGTTGCTCAACAAGGCCTTTACCCCCCGAAGAGTGGAGGCCCAGGCGCCGCAAGTAGAAGCGCTGGTGAACGAACTGCTCGACAAGGCTCTTCGCAAGGGGAAGATGGACGTCATCGGTGACTTTTCCTTTCTGATTCCCACCACGGTCATTGCTCACATGCTGGGTGTCGCGGTGGAGGATCGCGACCAGTTTGCAAAATGGGCTGAAGACATCACGGCGTTTGTGGGCACCGGGCGGGTGATCAGCGAACTTGCCCTCGGCGCGCAAGGCAGCCTGCTGGAGTTGCGGGAATATTTTCGACGATTGATCGCCCTGCGCCGCAGCGAGCCGCAGGACGACCTGGTGACCGCGCTCGCCACCGCGGAAGACAAGGGCAGCCTGCTGAATGAAGCGGAATTGTTATCGGTGTGCGTCACGCTGCTGCTGGCGGGATACGGCACCACCATGACGTTCATCGGCAATGCCGTGCTGGCGTTGCTGCGCAATCCCGATGTCACATCGTTGCTGCGAAGCGATCCCTCGCTGATGCCGTCTGCCACGGAGGAATTGTTGCGTTTCGACGGGCCAATTCACCGCCAATGGCGAATCGCCACGGACGATATTGAGTTGCGCGGAATGCGCATCCGCAAAGGACAATTAGTTGCCGCAATGCTGGGCGCCGCCGACCGCGACCCGGAGCAGTTTCCCAGCCCTGACCGGCTGGACATCACGCGGCGTGAGAACTACCACGTGGCTTTCGGCAGTGGTATTCACTTTTGCCTGGGTGCGCCGCTGGCGCGCCTGGAAGGCCAGATTGCGCTCAAGTTGCTTGTCCAGCGCTGCCCAAACATGCGCCTGGAAAATGAAAATCTCAACTGGCGCCGCGACATCACCATTCACGGCCTTAATTCTCTGCCGGTGTCACTGGTGTGAGCGCCTTTTACGGCCTGATCCCCTCGATTTTCAGCCGAATGCGGTACAAGGCCGTGCCCGCGGTCATGTAGAGCGATTTGCCGTCGGCGTCTCCCCAATTGCAATTGGCGGAAAGCGGTGGAAGCTGGATCGTTCCCAGGTGCTCACCTTTGGGGGAGAAAATCCAAAAGCCTCCCGGGCCGTTGCAGTAGAGATTCCCCGCGCGGTCGATCTTCATTCCGTCGGGCACTCCATCTTCCTTGACGTTTGAGACGTCGTAGAAGACCACACCCGCGCCCAGCGTTCCATCGGGCTTCACTTCATAACGCATCCAAAGCTTCTTGGTCGGTCCGGAGTTGGCGATGTACAGGTATCGTTCGTCGGGAGAGAAAGCCAGGCCGTTGGGCGCGGTGAGATCCTTCACCAGCAATTGTACCTTGCCGTTCTTTACCCGATAGACTCCGCTGAACGGCAGTTCCCGCGCGGGATCGTCAAAGGTTTTCTGAAGGCCGAAGGGGGGGTCAGTGAAGTAAAGCGAGCCATCCGATTTATACACCAGGTCGTTTGGGCTGTTGAGGCGCTTGCCGTCGTAACGGTCTACCATCACGGTGATCGTTCCGTCTTTCTCCAGCCTGGTCACGCGACGATTTCCATGTTCGCAGATGGTGAGCCTTCCTTGCCGGTCGAGCGTAAGCCCATTCGAGCCCCAGATGGCGCCGGCGGGAACCACACCGCCGTATCCGCTGGAGCGGCGAAAAACCGTGACCTTCCCGTCCGGGCTGTACTTCATGATCACATTCCGGGGAATGTCACTGAACAGCAGGTAGCCGTCGTGAATCCAAATGGGGCCTTCGATGAACCCGAAGCCGTCGGCGACTTGTTCAGCCCTGGCGTTCGCGGGAACAATCGCATCGATTGCGCTCGATAATCGGATGACTTCGCCGGGAGATTGCGCCCAGAGCGAGGTGCCCGCGGCAAATGCAAGGACAATTACCGATAGCACCGGTCCGGCGAGACGAGGGAATAATACCCTGCCGCGCGATGTGCGATCGAAAATGGCGGGTGACTTCATATCGTTGCTCCCCAATCGGTTGGGAGATGCCCCGGCTTTGCCGGGGTGACAGAAAAAGCCTGGCAGTTTCTGAAGTAATGATTTCGGTCTTGGCACGCGCGCGGAAGAAACCCCTCACCCCCCGCCTTGCGGTCCCCCCTCTCCCCCTGGAGAGGGAAAAAGATTTCGTGTGCGCGATGCGCGCGCAGAGTGCTTGCTCCCTCTCCAAGGGGAGAGGGGGGCCGACGGAGGAGGCCGGGTGAGGGGTCCCTTCCAGACCCCTTTGGGGGATCAAGCACGCTAATGCCCATTCACACAAAGTTGGAGTATTTATTCTACCTTTCAATCTCCCGAACCACAGGTCGACTCAATGGAGCGGCCGGTTGAAACAGAGCAAATGAAAACACATCCGTCCCGCTGGCAAGGGCAACGTATTGTCTCCCCTTGACCGCGTAAGTCATGGGGGAGGCAGTAATCATCTGGCCGGTTTGGAAGCTCCAAAGAATTTTCCCGTTCTGGGCGTTGGCGGCGGCGAAGTAGCCGGCATCGTCGCCAAAGAAGACGAGCTTCCCGGCAGTGGCCAGGGTTCCGGGCATCGAGCTGATGTATTCATCTTCTCCGCTTACCAGGGGAATCCTCCAGCGAATTGCGCCCGTCTGGATATCAATGGCAAGCAAAACAAAATTTCCGGTGTGCGGCGTCTCGCGGGTGATCCCCGTTCCATTGCTGCATCCTCCTGCTTCCGCGGCGCGCGTGGAGCTGAAATAGTGATCGCACGCTTCAATGGCATTGACATAGAAGAGTCCTGTGTCGGGACTGTAGGACGGGGAAAACCAATTCGTGGCGCCGACGTTTCCGGGGCAAACCAGATTACCCTCCGGCGTCGGCTCCGTGCCTGGTATCTCATCGGGACGCCCGCCGGGAAGGATGCCGCGCGCCCAGGTGAGTTTATCGACGAACGGTTTGCCCACCAGCATCTTGCCGTTCGTGCGGTCGAGCACATAGAAGAAACCATTGCGGTTCGCCTGCACCAGCAACCTTCGCGGGCTTCCTCCAAAGTTTGCGTCGATCAAAACGGGGATTTCTTCGGCGTCCCAATCGTGGGTGTCGTGCGGGGTGAATTGAAAGTACCACTTCAGTTTGCCGGTATCCGGGTCGAGAGCAAGAACGCAATCGCTGTAGAGATTGTCGCCGGGCCGGCCGCGACCATAAAAGGCGTTGCCAGGATTTCCGGTGGTCCAAAAGAGAAGATTTTGTTCGGGATCGTAAGTGCCGGTCATCCAGGTTGCACCGCCCGAGGGATGGCCGCCCCACGAAGCCGCCGTGTCGCTTGGATCGGGAACGGTCCAGAAGCGCCACGCTCGTTTGCCCGTTGCGGCGTCGTAGGCATCAATGAAGCCGCGCACGCCGCAATCGCCCCCGCTCACACCCACAATAACTTTTCCATTGATGGCCAACGGCGCCAAAGTCGCTGAATAAAACTTGTCCGGATCTGCGTATTGCACGTCCCATAAGCGAGCGCCGGTGGTCGCGTGTAGCGCAACGAGACGGGCATCGCTTGTGACGAAAAAAAGGCGGTCATCCAGGACCGCGGCGCCTCGGTTGTAATCGGACTTCCTGGCTCCGCTGTATCTGTAGTGCCACAACGACCGTCCGGTGGCCGCGTCGAGCGCGTAAACCTCATTGCTGTTGGTGATGTACATAACGCCGTTCACGACGATGGGCGTCACTTCCAGCCGCACGGCGCCGGGCACATGAAAGACCCACTGCGGCACGAGGGAGTCGACGTTATTCGCTCCGATTTGCGCCAGCGCGCTGAACCGGCGGCCGGAATAATCTCCAGAATAGCTGAGCCAGTTATCCGCTGGGGCCTTGGTGATATCGAGATACAAGATCCCGCCAAACATAGGCAAAGCCAGCAAGAGGCTGGCGAAAACCCGCCAATTCATTAATAGATCCTTTCCTCCGGTTCTTTCTGCTGGTTCGCGCCCGATTGAACCACCTGCCGGCTCAGATAAGCTAGCAGGTTCTGAAAATCCTTTTCCGCCAAGGTGGATGCGGGCATCAGTGGTTCCTTGAAATAAACAATCTCCTGCAAATCACTTTTCAGCAGCAAGTGATAATTTCCGTTCAAATCGAGAATCTGAATGGAGTAGGTACTGTCGTTCTTCATTATTCCATTGATGCTTTGTCCCGAGTGTGTGAGGGCTTGTACATGCTGATACCGCGACGTGGCGCCGGCGCTGGGAGTGCGAATGGCTTCGGTGAGTCGCGCGACGGAGCGCTCCGCCCCGATGTTGGAAAGGTCGGGACCGATCAGGCCACCCTTACCCGCGATGATGTGGCAGCTCGAGCAGCCCGCTGCTCCGTAGAATAATTTCTGGCCGACGGCAAAGTCTCCTGATACGCCCTGCTGATAGGCCGAAGCGTTGAGGTTGCGGATGAACGCCACGAGTTCCCGGATTTGGGTCTTGCTCAAGGGGAAGCCCATCATTTCCGTGCCAGGAATTCCGTCCTGAATTACCGCGAAGATTTCCTGATCCTTCATTTCACGAATTTCATCAGAATCCGCGAGCTTGGGCGCCCGGCCGCCCTTGCCATTTGCGCCGTGACATGCGGAACAATTTGCTTCATACGCTGATTCGCCAGCCTTGATCGGCGAGACGCCCTGAGAGAGTGGGTTCTGCAAATTGTTTTGCGCTTCAAGTTGCAGGGCAGTCACGCAGGTAACAAGGCCCAGAAGCACTAGGCAGGAAACGCCCGGCCAAGTCCCCGTTCTCGATGCACGGATCATGGCACGCTCGTCAAAACTTTGGGCTCGACGTACGGGCGATTGGGGCGTGAGCCAATCAGGAACTCATAATGGTCGATGTAGAGCCAGGTCTCAGTCTTATCCTTTGACAAATTCATCACCGCATGCACGGTTTGCGAATTCGGCGGCGAGAGCATGGCGGTGTGCGGAGGCATTTCCCGAACTTCGCTGCCGAGCGTCAGGTAGGCCGAGTCGGGCAGAAGCTTGATCCAAACCTCGGCGGACTCCGGCAGGTGAGCATGCGGTTCGGCGATGCTCATGGGAGGCATAAAAACTACGGTAAACACTTCATGCGAGCCCAGACCGTCGCTCGGCCAGAACAGATCTGCGCCGAAATAGTTCCAGTGGGCTCCTTCCTTCGGCAAGGTGAGAAGGTGGACGTCGCGGACCAGGATTTCCTTGCCTGGCTTCGCGTCCGCCGCGGGCGTGAAGTTCAGGGCGATCATTTCGAGGGGTTCGTCGCCCGTGTTGGTGATTCGATGCAGAACGTTCGGCGGGAGCAGAATGCCTACGCCGTTGTGCAGGTCCCAGTATCCATGTCCGTTGTCGAGCGTTCCTTTGCCGCTTTCCACGTACCAGAACTGTTCGTCCGCGGATTGCGTCAAGGGCGTGCGCATTCCGCCGAGAAGAGTGGCGTGGGCGATGTCCTTCCAGAATTCCAGCACCGCGCCCCGATCGCCAGGGTGATAGGGGTCGCCGTGGCGAAGAATCGACCGCTCGAAAATAGCATCTTCCACGACGTGAACCGGTGACAAGAGTGGATCGCCCACGAACCGGTCGATGTCGATGCCAACAACACGGTTGGAGGGCGGTGGCTTGGGTTGCTTTGCGCGCTCGGCGTCGAAATCAAAGGGCGGCTTCTGATCCTGGGAGGATGCAAAGGGACCGCCGAGTGACAGCGCAAGCAGGAGACCTAGACCGCCCCACTTTGTGATTCTCGGGAAAATCGCCGCTGGCTTGCGGCGAACAGGCACGATGGCTCTTGGTCTGTAGTCCATGATTCACCCTCTACTTGGGCGTCGAAAGTCCCTTCCGGTAGTACACGTAGTCGAAAAGGAATCGCGGGTAATGAGGGTAATTCCCGATCCCCGGGCCTCCGTCATCGGATGACACGCCTCCCCAGAATCCCCGAGCCGGATCGAATTTTCCAATCTTTTCGCCCCAGACCTTGGTCACGTCAAAGGGCTTGGAAAGATGCCAGGGATCTTCCTTGCGAGCCTTGAATCCCAACCGCAGATGAGATGCGTCGAGAATCTGCGACAGAATGTAGAGCGGCTTATGGCTTAGGAGGGATTGTGGCACTTCGGGGTCGAATACCAAGTCAAAGCTCTTCGCCTCGATACCCTCCAGCGAGTAGTCGCTGTTGATTCTGAACCGTTTTTCTTTGGGGAGATACTCGACGCCCGGCATCCAGCCGCCACCGGGCGGGTACCCGTAGCCGACTGACCGTCCACTCTCGGTCCACACCGACCATCCGACAATCATTACTTTCCAGGGATGGATTTCAGGGTCGGGGGGAATGAAAGCGACCTCCATCTCCCAGCCGGGAAAATCCTTGTTTTGGGTCAAATCAATCTGCCCCTGGCCATATGCAGTGGGCGTCATTGCCCAGATAGGAGGGCTTTGAGGAAGCAGTGTAACCGTCAAGTAGCCCGGGTGCGTGTAGGTATCCGTAATGGCGCCGGCCTCGTGAAACCACTTCGGAGAAGGAAAGCCGGGGATATCAAAATCATCGGACCAATGGTCGTAGTTCTCCGCGTTGGCGCCAAAGAACACGCCGTAGTCGACCATGTAGGTTTTGGCCGGATCCGACACCTTAAACGGCGGGGAAGCGCTGATGCCCAATTCACCCGGCAGGTCATCGGCCAGCCAGCCGTCCAGCGCGATCACCGGACCGATTTCCCAGATGCCGGTGATTTTTCCGAAGCGCGAAACATCGAAAGTTCGCATTTGCCAGCCAAGATGAGGCTCGCCTTGCAGACCGCCAAAGAAGCCTACGTCCACTTCCGTAGGGCTGACGATGCGAACGCGAAAAGTTAAGCTGTGGCTCAGCATGCCGCCGGGATGGTCTCCCCAGGCGCCTTCGGGGTATCCAACCCAGGTGTAGGGGATCTTCCAGTTTCCCAGGACGTTCGGGGCAAGGTCGCCTCTTCCAAAGAGCACCCACAATTCGCCGGACTTTTTCGGGATAGTGGGTTTTACGTAGGGATCGGCGCCGTGCTGGTTCCTGATTCCGTCCGGGGGGCTCTCGAACGCGGGCCGGTAACCATTCAGTGGCCCGCTTTCAATCTGCGGCCCTCGCAAGTGCGCCTGCAACAGTTGCAAGGTATGCGTATCCGGAGGAGTTTGCGTCCGGTCACTCGGCCAAGTGGAGGGATCGGAGAAGGTCAATGCCAAATTTACGCCGACCGCCTGATTGCAGGGCAGCATGTAGGTTTCTCCCGCCAGTCCCAGGTGAAACTCCCAGGGCAGGGGGTAATCATCAATCTTGATGGGGTCTTTCAATATTCCTTTGATATCCTTTCCTTCGTCACCGTGTTGAATGCTCACGAATCCCGGGTGAGTCGTGGTGGAGAGTGACTTGATGTTGCCCTCGGGAATAAACCGCCAGGGCGAAATGTCATTGGTCTTGCTGAAGAAATGCTGACTCAGCTTGCGGATGTCCGGGCCACCCCCGGTCTGTGAGTCTTGTGCGGGAAGGCTAAGTGCAGGGGCGGCATTCGCCCCCGCGACATTTTCACCATTACGCGGCGATAATCGGCCCCACAATTTTGATTGCCAGGTGGCAGTTACACTGCTCAATCCAAGCAACATCTTTCGACGGTCCATAAACTCCTTCTCCTTTGCGTATCTTAACTGTGCGTTGAGATTCCCTTGCGAAAGTACACGTAGTCGATGAGGAATTGCGGGTATCGCGGGTAATTCCCGATGCCGTGGCAAGGGCCGGATGGTCCTTTTGATACGCCGCCCCAGAAAGCCATGAGGGGATCAATTTTTCCGAGCTTCTCGCCAAAAACCTTCGTCACATCGAAGGGTTTGGAGAGATACCACGGGTCGCTCTTATTCGCCTTAAAGCCCATTCGCAGGTGCGACGGGTCGGGAATCTGCATGAGCATGTGAATGGGCTTGTGCGCGAGAATCGACTGGGGAATCTCCGGCTCAAACTTAATATCGAGTGACTTGAGGTTGATACCGTCGACGCTGTAGGTGCTGAAGAATTTTACGCGTTTTTCATTGACGTCATACTCCACTCCCGGTGTCCAACCGCCCCCGGGCGGCGTGCCGTATCCCACCGATCTGCCGCTCTCCGTCCACATGGAAAAGGAAGTGAGGAAGTTCCTCCACGGGAAGAGTTTCTCATCAGGGGGAATCCAGCCAATCTCAACCTCGTACCCGTGAAAGTCCTTGGTCAGGTCAAGCTGGCCGGTACCATAAGCAGTGGGGCACATGGCCCAAATGGCAGAGGCCTGCGGCAGAAGCGTGACGGTCAGGTAATCCGGGTGCATGTAGTTGTCAACAATGGCGGCTGCTTCGTGATAATACTTGGGGGAAAATCCGGGGATGTCAAAATCGTCAGAAAAATGGTCAAAGTTCTCAGTGCCAGCGCCAAAAAAGGCCGCATAGTCCACCATGTAAATGTTCGAAGGATCTGAAACCGCGAACGCGGGAGAAGTACTTATACCAAGCTCTTTGGGTAAGTCCTCCGATAGCCACCGGTCGAGAGCGATGATCGGGCCAATTTCCCAAATCCCCGTAATCTCCCCAAACCGCGAGACGTCCATCGTCCGCATCCTCCAACCCAAATGGGGCTCGCCGTGTAACCCACCGGTGAACCCGACCTCGATCTGCGTGGGATTGAGAACCTTGACGCGGAAGTTCAGGCTGTGGCTCAGCAGGCCGGACGGGTGATCCGGCCAGCGTCCATTCGGCCAGCCAATCCAGTTGTAAGGAATCCGCCAGTCTCCCAGTACCGTGGGGTCTACATCTCCCCTCCCATAAAGGACCCAGACCTCGCCGATTTTGGGCGGCGTGGCGGGCGCCACGTACGGGTCGCCGCCATGACCATCTTGAATCCCGTCCGGCGGACTGGGGTATTCGGACGCGTAGTAATTCAAGGGGCCGCTCCCGATTTGCGGACCGCGCAGATGTACGTTCAAAAGCTGAAAAAAATGCGTGTCGGGCGGAAGCTCCGTCCGGTCTTTGGGCCACGTCGAGGGATCGGAAAACGTCAATGCCAAGTTCAGCCCCACTGCCTGATTGAAGGGGCGCATATAAGATTCGCCCGCCATCCCCAGATGAAATTCCCAAGGCAGGGGGTAGTCCCCGATTTTGATTGGATCCCTCAGAATGCCCTTGATGTCCTGACCTTTGTCACCGTGCATGATCGTCACAAATCCTGGGTGTTCAGTGGTGGAAACCGACTTGATGTTGTCCTCGGGAATGAACATCCAAGGTGAAATGTCCTCAGTAAAGAAATGTTGGGTGAGTTTGCGGATGTCCGGTCCGCCGATTTGCGAATTCGCTGGATTCATGGCCGGATCACCCCCGGGGGTTTCGGCATCTGAATGATTCTCCTTGCCACCAGCGGGCGGCGAGAATCGGCCCCACAACTTCGATTGCCACGACGCAGTAAGACTGCTCATGCTCAGCAACATTCTTCGACGGTCCATTGGCTCCTCCATTTCCTAATTCAGGTTACAGCCCCAGGATTTTGCGCATAGCAGGTTCCAGGCCCTGGCTCATCCAATAGAATCCGAGCGAGTTGGGATGCCCACCGTCGGTGATGCCGTCCGCCTGGTCCGGTCCCAGCAGGTCGTAGCCCTCCACCAGGAACACTTTATTGTCACCTTTAGCCCTGCAATTGCGAACCGCTGCCCGAACCACTTCACGTTTCAGCTCTTCCCGCTCATCTTCGGGTTGTGCAGTCGGAACTGAGGGATTTTCGACCCCGGCCCAGTAGATGGGCGTGATGCACACAATGGGTGTATCCGGGCGTTTGCCGCGCAAAGTTTCCACCATCGTGAGAAATGTGTCGCGTAAAAATTTGATCGAGGTGACGTTGTGCGTATAGTCCAGGACGTAGGCGCAGGCATCAACATCTGCCAGGACGGACGCCATTCTCAGGTCGCCCGGCTTGGCAATGTTCCCGACCACCACGTAATCCAGGTTCAATCTGCGGCCCAGGAGGGCTTCATAAGTCACGCCCGCCTGGGCGGCGAAGAAGCCATTCGTAATCGAGGTTCCGTAGTACACCACCGGCTTATCGAGGCGGTAGGGCCTGGGCTTTTCAAAATGGGCGTCGGTGGGCACGCCCACGGCGTCAATTGAGCAGGTGGCCATAATTGGCGAATATATGGTGATCGAGCGCATCCTTCGAGGTTGCCCACTGAAAATCGGCACATCGCTGGTAAGGGGCGGCGGGTTCGTAGGGTCAGTCGGGATCACGGTGGTGAGATACCGGTCATCCACATAAACCGCCAGCCCCGCTTGGCCAAAAACTCCGAGGTAAATGTATTTGTTGGGAGGAGTTGAGATGGTGAAGCGCACTGCCAGGCTCGGGCTGTCCGTGCGCAGGCGCAGCCGCGAGCCGGGGCGCATCACGCTGGTAGTGGGAGGAGCAGGGAAGCCGTCCAATTCCAGCCGGGAATCGGTGGTTGGAGTCCAGTCCGTTCCGCCAGGGGAGTCGACTTCGCCGCTCGCAGCCGCAACCAACGTGCCGCAGGTCAAGAACAGCGATGAGTCCTTTAGGAAATTCCGTCTGTCCATGTTGATCTTAAACTTTCAATGGCCTCGCCATTGCAGGCCGCCTTTAAGCCAGTCTTAACGCTCGGTCGAAATGCCGTAACGGAAACGAACGTAATCGAGTTGCACTTGCGGGTAGTGAGGGTAATTCCCGATGCCCCAGCCTTTTTCCACCCCGGCCGACATCGTGACGGTCAAGCAGGGATGGGCCAGGAATTTGCCGATCTTCCCGAAGCGCGTAGTTGTATCGAACGGGTTGGAAAGG
>JASHSC010000647.1 GCA_030036915.1 Terriglobia bacterium | reverse complement strand
GCGCTGATCCAAGCCACAGAGATTCAATACAGTTCCAACTCGTTCCATTGTCATCCGATTTTCCCGTTGAACCTTAACATACCTGAGCATGCGACGAGTCCCGTAATTCCATTTCACAAATCGGCATCACGCAATTAGAAGGCCACTGGCAAGCTTCTCAGCATTCGCTCGGCGGGTTTTTGCATTTCCCACTCCGGCTTTTCATCCGTCAGATGGAGTCTGGGCATGCGCTTCAGCAAAGTTGAAAACACGATGGAACCCTCAGTGCGGGCGAGTGGCGCTCCCACGCAGAAGTGAATTCCCATTCCGAAAGCCAGATGCCGATTGTCCTTGCGCCGAATGTCGAAGAGGTCGGGATCATCGAAGACGGCGGGGTCGCGGTTGGCAGCATTAAGCATTTGGAATACGGTTTCGCTCGCGCGAATTTTCTTGCCTCCCATTTCCGCATCTTGCTTCATCAGGCGCGGCTGGCGGGCGATGGGGCTTTCGTAGCGCAACATCTCCTCAATCGCCGTGGGCATGAGCGCGGGATCGTCCTTCAGAAGTTGTAACTGGTCGGGGTGGCGCAGCAGGGTGTAAAGGCCATTGCCGAGCAGCGATGTCGTCGTTTCGTGTCCCGCCACCAGCAGCGTGATACAGGAATTGACCAGTTCGGGCTCGGTCAGCCGGTCGCCATCGGATTCGACTGCGGCCAATTCGCTTACCAAGTCTTTGGCCGGATTGCGGCGCTTTTCATGGATCAATTCCACCAGGTATGGGCGGATTTCAATCAGCGCCTTTTGCGATTTGCGGATGACCTCCGGCGCGGGCTTATTCACGCCCTGGAAAGCGAGAATCTCATCGGCCCACTGCTTGAACTGGTTGACCTGTGAACGCGGCACGCCGAAAATTTCGGAAATCACGGTGACCGGTACGGGAATCGCCAGGTCCCGGATAACGTCCATGCGCCCGGACGCCTGCAGGGCGTCCAGAAGCTCATCCACAATTTCCTGGATTCGCGGCCGCATGGATTCCACCACGCGCGGTGTGAATGCCTTTGAGACGAGCGAGCGAAACCGCGTATGGTCCGGCGGGTCGGAATGGATCAGGCTCTTGGGGAGATAGTGCTCTTCAAAAATTCTGAACTCCGCGCGCCTTTCCGGAGACAAGTACTCCACTACTTTGCCCATGCGGCCTTCGTTTGAAAAATGGCTGAATTCCTTGAATGTGGTCACGATGTCGTCATAGCGGGTCAGCACCCACGAGCCCATGGAATCGCTCCAGTGGACTGGGTCCTCTTCACGTAGTTGACGCAGGGTTGGGTAAGGATCATCCATGAACTCGCGGGTGACCAGCAGGTCGTCCAGTGCCTTCAGTGAACCTGTTTCCATGGGTTTGTTCCAAACGAAGTCGAGAGCCCGGTGGTCGGGGCGGTTTGCAAACCGCCCCGACCGGCTCGTTGCGGCCAATAGGCTCCTCACATAACATCGAGTAGGATTGTACACAATTCCGCCGCAATAATCGTGTCATATTAAACGTGAGGTCGCACCTTCTGTCAAGTGCCAAGGCACAGTTCATCCACCCTGGACCGAGCGGCCGAACATTGCAGTGCGAAAATAAGCAATATTAAGCAGTAAATGCACAGTCGGACGGAATAAGGTGCCGTTTCTTATTGTGTCTTAACAGGGCGAAAAAAGACTTGACAGCCTTGGTTAAGATCGCTAGATTTCGTTTTTTGATTGTATACTATGTGTCTGAACCACGGCTGTCATCCAGTTGGCGACGGTCGACCTTTTTGTTACAGACAGCCCGTTCGTTCTGAATGAATCTGATTACAACAATGTTTCGACGAGTTTTGAAGACAAGCGGTCTAGCGGCTCTTGTTCGACGACTGCTCAACACGGCGTGAAGCCATGGATTTCGCCCGTGACCCGGTGGCGAGAGTTCGAACGGCACCGACACCCACCGGACTGCTGGATACGAGACGGTGAGCGATGGGCCGAGAGCCGGAAAGAAGGCGCCGCCTGTGTTGTCGGGTCTGGGGCCGAGTGTAATTCTTGAATTTCGGTAAGCGTAGGCGGTCCTTGGTCATTTGAGTTACTGGAATCGTTCAGTGGTGGAAAATGGGGAAAATTTAGAACCAACCGGGACGTCATAACACATGACCAGCAGAAAACCACCGTTAAGACTCGGAGGAGGAATATATGAATCTGCGCAGGAAGAACTTGGGACGAATTTCATGGTGCGTGTGCCTTATGTTGCTGGGGGGTAGGGCACTTTTTTGTCAAGTCGACACGGGCGAAATCAGTGGAACTGTGACGGACCGGAGCGGCGGCGTGATTCCTGGAGTACAAGTGACCGCCATTAATGAAGGCACGGCGTTTCAAATGAAAACCGTCACCCAAAGCAACGGAACTTACATTTTCACCCCAATTAAAATCGGCACCTATACGATCTCCGCTGAGTACCAGGGCTTTGAAAAAGCTTCGCGCATTCATATCGAGGTGAATGTCCAGCAGCGGGTGGTCGTGGACTTCGCTATGCAACCCGGCGCGGTGACGCAGTCCGTCGTGGTGACCGCGGGAGCGCCGCTGCTTCAGACACAAAGCGCATCGCTTGGTCAGGTGGTGGAATCAACCACAATCAATGACCTGCCGCTGAACGGGAGGAACTTTATCTTTCTCGCCCAGCTCTCGGCGGGAGTGACCAACTCGCAAAACGATGCGCGGGGAGAGGCCTCGAACGGGAGGTTTATTGCGAACGGCGTGCGTGCGACGGAAAACAATTATCTGCTGGATGGAATGGATGACAACACTATGATTATGTCCATCCAGAACGGGAGGGATTACGTTGTTCTACCCCCCATCGATGCGCTGCAGGAGTTCAAGGTCCAGACGAGCGACTACAGCGCTGAATTCGGACGTTCCGCCGGCGCTGTGCTCAACGCGACCGTCAAGTCCGGTTCGAATAAGCTTCATGGGGATGCGTGGGATTTTCTCCGTAACACCGATTTGGACGCCGCAGACTTCTTTATCGACGCTGCCAGCAAGCCGACCGGTACCTACCAGCAAAATCAATTTGGCTTCACGCTCGGCGGGCCTATCGAAATCCCGCACCTCTATCAAGGAAAAGACAAGACCTTCTTTTTCGCGGATTATCAAGGAATGCGGAACGAACAGGGCAATCCTTTCACCAGTACGGTGCCCACGGCCGCCGAACAAAGTAGCGGATTTACGAACTTCGCCGACCTGATTGCCGATCAGCACGGAACCACGACGGATCTCCTCGGACGCTCGTTTCCCCTTGGAACGATCTTTGATCCGGCCACGACCCGCACGGTCACTGCCGGTCAGACTGATCCGGTCACCGGGCTCGTCGCGTCCGCATCGGGTTACGTGCGCGATCCTTTCAGTGGAAATATCATTCCGACGGGGAGAATTGATCCCAATGCGGTAAAGTTGCTAAACTTATTTCCCACTCCGAACCAGCCGGGTGTCCTCAACAACTACGTGTCTGATCCCAACTTCACCGAGAGCGTGAACCAGTTTGATGTACGGGTTGACCACAATTTCAGCTCGCGTGACCAGATGTTTGTCCGCTACTCTTTTGTGCAAGATAACCGTGTGCGACCGGGACCGCTTCCAGGCATCTTGGACGGCAGCAATTCCACAAGCGACAGTTCATTGGACGACAGGTCACAGGTCATTGTGTCAAGCTGGACACACACGTTTTCTCCCACAATGATTAATGAAGCGCGATTGGGCTTGAACCGGGAACACGCCCTCTGGCTTCAGCCGTACGGGAACGATCTCAACAACATACCGCTTCAGTATGGGATCCAGGGTGTCCCGCAAACGACTCAAAACGGGGGCTTGCCCGAGATTGAGGTTGGAAACATCCAC
>JASHSC010000646.1 GCA_030036915.1 Terriglobia bacterium | reverse complement strand
GGAGGAGAAGCTCCGCAACGAGGGCGAGTCCGCACAATTGCTCTATGAGCTGGTCAAAGCCGCCTTCAAGGTTCAGGATGCCACCGCTGCCATCGGCTACTTCGGGCGCGCCCTAGCGCTCGACCCGAACTCAACGGAGATCAAACTCGCTTACGCCGATGCCAACATCAAGCGGGACGAATTCGAACGAATCCAACTGAAGGGCAAAGTGCAGAGGGTGATGGTTTACGACGTCCGCGGGACCAAGGACCGTTGGAACGATCCCAAGGTCATCCCGCCCGCCGTGGCCTCAAAATATGGTACTGCCGAGCCCCTGATTGAAGTTCCCGAAGAAGTTGTGCTGGCAGTCGAAGCATTGGACGGCTCCGTAGGCCACTGCCGTGTCACCGCCCTCCTCTCCTTTGCGATTGCCGACCGGCTGGGGCTGAATCAGGCGACGAAAGTCATTACCATGCGGGCTGCATATCTCCAGAGTATTGGCAAAGGCGCGGTGCCTCACCATATTCTGAACGTCCCGAGGAGTCTCACCGACCAGGAAGCCGCGCTGATTGAGAAATACGTCCTGGAAAGTGTAGCCGAATGCCGCAAAATGGGATATACAGACCCTCAGCTTATCGAAATCGTCCACCACCATCACGAAACATGGAACGGCAAGGGTTACCCGGACCGCCTGCGGGGAGAAGACATTCCGCTGGGCGCGCGCATCACCGCCGTGGCGGAGGCTTACAGCGCGCTCACCTCGTGGCGCCCCAACCACCCCATGAGGGATTTGCATGGTGCATTAAATGAAATTCGCAGCGACGTTGAGCGGGGGAAGTTCGACCCCAAAGTGGTGGAGGCCCTTGAAGAAGTCTTTCGAGCATCCTCGTAGCTGGGGACTGGCTCAGCCGCCTTCCAATACAGATGATCCGCCATTTACAGCGGCAAGCAGTTTCCCGCTGAGCATCAGGTGACATTATGAATCGCCGACAATTCGTTTACACCACCGCCGCGGGTCTGGCTTCGTTGGCCGGCGCCCGGGCGCAACAAGCCGCGGACCAGAAGAAACTTCGAGTGGGTCTGATTGGCTGCGGCTGGTACGGCAAGGTGGATTTGTTCCGCCTGATCCAGGTATCGCCCGTGGAGGTGGTTTCGCTATGCGACGTCGATTCGCAGATGCTGGCGGAGGCGGCAGACCTGACGTCGCAGCGGCAGGCGTCGCACCAGAGGCCGCGCACTTACGGTGATTATCGCAAGATGCTCGCCGAAAAAGATCTGGACATCGTGTTGGTAGATACGCCGGACCACTGGCACGCACTGGCCATGATTGCGGCCGTAAAGGCCGGAGCCGACGTCTGGTGTCAGAAGCCCATCAGCAGGGACGTGATTGAAGGGCAGGCGATGCTGGCCGCGGCGCGCAAACACAACCGCGTGGTGCAGATAGGCTTGCAGCGGCGGAGCACTCCGCACCTGGTGGAGGCGCGGGAAAACATTGTGCAGGCGGGCAAGCTGGGCAAGGTGGGCCTGGTAGAGGTTTATTGCTACTACCACGTGCGCACCAATAGCAATCCGCCGGACACGGCGCCGCCCCCCAACCTGGATTACGACATGTGGACCGGCCCCGCGCCCATGCGCCCTTACAACCCGCTGGTGCACCCGCGCGGCTGGCGCGAGTTCATGGAATACGGCAATGGCATCATCGGCGACATGTGCGTCCACATGTTTGACATGACGCGCTGGATGCTCGACCTCGGCTGGCCGCGCCGCATCAGCTCAAGCGGCGGCATCCTGATGGCACATGGCAAGCCCGATATTCCCGATACGCAGCTCGCCACCTTCGATTATGACGACCTGAAAATCGTGTGGCAGCACCGCACCTGGGGCAATCCGCCGGATCCGAAATACCTGTGGGGCGCCACTCTTTATGGGGACAAGGGAACGCTGAAGGCGAGCGTCTATAGCTACGATTTTGAACCGGTGGACAAGAATGTGCCGCCGATTCACCGCGACGTCACATACGAGCTGGAGCAGTACCCTGAAGACAAGACGGAGAAGGACCTGGAGAAGTTCTGCGCTCCAGCAATCCGGCACCACATGCAGGATTTTCTCGCGGCCATCGCCAGCCGCGGCAAGCCCGTGGCCGACATCGAGCAGGGGTATATTTCCACGGCAAGCTGCATTCTGGCCAATCTTTCGCTAAAAACCGGCCGCACCCTGGCCTGGGACCCGCAACAGGGCCGCGTGATCGATGACCCCGAAGCCAACCGCCTCCTCGCCCGCACATATCGCAGTCCGTGGACGCACCCCACGCCGGAGAATGTGTAGGATGCCGGTGAGGGATCTTCTAAAGGAATGCAATTGACTCTGCAGGCCCGATGCAATACGGGCATTTTTCGTATGGAGGCTAATCATGCCAGATGAGCAAACGGGTGGATTCGAGAAGTTGCCGCTGAGGCACGCCTACCCATTTCTCGCGACCCACGGACTCCAGTCCGAGGGCCAGCTCATACGACTCAGCAACAACACCAACAGGCTGAAGAGAGCCAGAATTGCAGCGCTCTTGAAAAAGAGTGGCCTTCTCGACGCATTTGTCAAAGAATTCTGGCCACATGGCGCAGATAACAACGGGGACGAAGTTGAGCGGTTACTTCGCACCTTCGATCGATGGACAGAGGAAGGGGGGAAGGACGAAAATGGCGAGCAAGACGACGAAGACCCAGGAGGTGAATTCGTTCTTGAAGAACACCTCCGTGACTACTTGGAGGCAAATGTACATCTGTTAGAGGATGGCATGACTCTTTGGCCCGTTGGAGAAGGGCAAAAGGCAGTTGAGTTCTCCGTCGATGAAAACAACCACAGAGTCGACATACTAGCGAGGGACAAGTCGGGCACTCCTGCGGTGGTCGAACTGAAGGTCAGTCGAGGTCACGAGAAGACAATCGGCCAGAGCTTGTATTACAGAGCGCGTATTAAAGAAATCCTTCATGCTCCGAAGGTGCGGATCGTGATTGTCGCGAGCGAGATTAGCCCTGAGTTAAAGGCCGCTGCGAGTGAAGTTGCAGACGTTTCACTATTTGAGTACCGCATCTCGATGACCGTAAAGAAGGTTTAG
>JASHSC010000645.1 GCA_030036915.1 Terriglobia bacterium | reverse complement strand
ATCAGTCGAAAGGAAGGGAATGCCGCTCATGTGAAAATGTTAAACGATCGACGCAGGCTTTCCGGAAAATACGATAGGCCTCATCTCCGAGCACTGACGCCAGATTCCTTAGCCCACCGCTGACAGCCATTTCGCCCTGATAAAATCAAGTGTTAACCAACTCCATGGATTCCCAGCACATCCGCAACTTCGCGATCATCGCGCACATCGATCATGGCAAGTCCACGCTCGCCGACCGCCTGCTGGAGTTGACCGGGGCGCTCTCCAAGCGCGAGATGGCCGAGCAGGTGCTCGATTCCATGGACTTGGAGCGCGAGCGCGGCATCACCATCAAGGCCCATGCTGTTCGCCTGCACTACACGGCGCGCGGTGGCAAAGACTATCAGCTTAATATCATTGATACGCCCGGCCACGTGGACTTCTCCTACGAAGTCTCGCGCAGCCTTTCCGCCTGCGAGGGCGCCGTGCTGGTGATCGACGCCTCGCAGGGCGTTGAGGCGCAGACACTGGCCAACGCGCACCTGGCCATGAACAATCACCTGACCATCATGCCCGTTATTAACAAAATCGACCTTCCCGGCGCCGACATCGAAGCCACCAAGCAACAGATGGAGCACGCCCTGGCGCTCGATCCGCAGGAAGCGCTGCTGGTGAGCGCCAAAGCCGGCACGGGCGTTCCGGAAGTGCTCGAAGCCATCGTAGCGCGCGTGCCGCCGCCCGCGGGGTCGGCCGATGCGCCGCTCCAAGCCTTGATCTTCGATTCCTGGTTCGATCCCTATCGCGGCGTGGTGGTGCTGGCGCGCGTCGTGCAGGGCACACTGACCACCGGAATGCGCATCCGGCTATGGTCCAATAATCAGGTGTACAACGTTGAGGAATTGGGCGTGCTCACGCCCAAGCCCGTTCGCGTGGAGCAATTGGGACCGGGGGAAGTTGGATTCGTCATCGCCAACATCAAGCGCATTTCCGAATCGCGCATCGGCGACACCATCACCGACGATGCTCGTCCCGCCTCCCGCCCGCTGCCGGGCTTCGAAGAGATCAAGTCGATGGTCTTCGCGGGCCTCTATCCAGTCGACACCAGCGGCTATGAGAACCTGCGCGACGCCATTGATAAGCTGCGGCTGAATGACGCGTCGCTGGTTCACGAACCGGAAAACTCCGAGGCGCTCGGCTTCGGGTTCCGCTGCGGCTTCCTCGGGCTGCTCCACATGGAAATCGTTCAGGAGCGCCTGGAACGCGAATTCAACATCGACCTCATCACCACCGCGCCGAGCGTGCGCTATCGCGTCACCACCAAGGCGGGCGAGGTGCTGGAAGTCCATACGCCCACCAAATTTCCGGTGGCGGGCGACATTGAGAAAGTTGAAGAGCCCGTCATTCGCGCCCAGATCTTCACTCAGGATGAGTTTTTGGGGGGAATCCTGGCGTTGCTCGAAGAAAAGCGCGGCGTGCAGAAAGGCTTTGAATATGTCTCCGGCAAGCGTGTGCTGCTGACCTATGAGCTGCCGCTGAACGAGATCGTGCTCGACTTTTACGACCGCCTGAAGTCAGTCTCGCGCGGCTATGCGTCACTGGATTATCACTTCGCCGGATACTGGGTCTCGGACTTGGTGAAGGTGGATTTCCTGGTGGCGGGCGAACCTGTGGATGCGCTCAGCTTCATTTGCCATCGCGACGCCGCCTTCGCGCGCGGCCGCGCACTTTGCACCCGCATGCGCAAGCTCATTCCCCGCCAGATGTTTGAGGTTTCGCTCCAGGCTGCCATCGGTTCGCGCATCATCGCCCGCGAAAATGTCGCGGCTATTCGCAAGAACGTGCTGGCAAAATGTTACGGCGGCGACATCACGCGCAAACGCAAGCTGCTGGAGAAGCAGAAGGAAGGCAAAAAGCGCATGAAGCGTGTGGGGCGCGTCGATATTCCCCAGGAAGCGTTCCTGGCAGTGCTCAAGGTTTCGGAGGAATGAGTGCATTGCCCGCGCAAATCTCGAAGCATGTCCCGCCCGCCGCAATTTTTCGTTACACATTCCGGTGAGAAATCGGTTACAAATAATAGGCGGAGGGAATTTAGGACGAATACTCCTGAAATCTTCGAGGCCGAGCGCGGATCGATTTGCCGCCGGGGGCTTCATTGCGCAGGATGACATCTTATTTATTACGCGCGGTTGGGAGCAGCCGCATTTGCCGAGTCATTGCGGTGGCAGCGCTCGTTCTCACCCCTTCCTTCTCCAGCCGCGTGTTTAATTCCGCGCTCGCTTTCGCCGCGCAAAGCGGTGATCCTTCGCCCGCGGCCACGAAGACTCCGCCTCCCTCCCCTGCGAAATCCACCCAGCCGGCCGCTGCCAAAACGCCTCCGCCCGCAAAGGCTGAGCCGCCGTCGCCCATCAAATCGAAAATCGGGTTGGTGGTGGATGCCAGGACTTCCGATGATCTGTTCGCAAAGAATGCGGACATGGTGGTTCCCATTGCGTCCATCACCAAGCTGATGACCGCGATGGTGGTGCTCGACGCCAAACAGCCCATGGATGAAATCCTCAAAATCAGCAACGAGGACAAAGACTTTTTGATGGGAACGAGCTCGCACCTGCTGGTTGGCTATTCTCTCAGCCGCGAAGATATGCTGCACCTCGCACTGATGGCCTCGGAGAACCGCGCCGCCGCCGCACTCAGCCGCTATTACGAGGGCGGACGCCCCGGATTCATTGCCGCCATGAACGCCAAGGCGCAGGAACTGGGAATGACCCGGACGCATTTTGTGAATCCCAACGGCCTGACCAACGAGAACGTCTCAACCGCTCACGACCTGGCCAAGCTCGTTCGCGCCGCCGACAAGTATCCGCTAATCCGGCAGTTCACCACCGAGGCGAAGTACACCGTGAAGATCGGCAGGTATCCCCTCACCTTCTACAATCCCGATCGCCTGGTCGGCCGGCCCGATTGGGACATCGAAGTTCAGAAGACTGGATTCACCAACGCCGCCGGCCGCTGCCTGGCGATCTGGGTTGATACGAAGGATCGATCACTGATCATGATCTTCCTCGATGGCTACGGGAAGTTGACTCGTTACGCAGACGCGCGGCGGGTACTTTTGGAATTGGCACAAGCGGATAAGAAACAGGCGACCGAAGTCAGCAGATAGAATCCCTGCCCTGATCAATTCTCTTCATCGCTCCTTCTCCCCCTTACGGTCGCTTCAAGCTCGCCGCGCGCCAGGCGAACCGCGACATCCGCCCCCACCGCCACCTGCGCGGCATCGCGGACCACTTTCCCTTCGGCATCGCGGGTGATGGAGTAGCCGCGTTCCAGAATCGTGCGCGGGCTGCGCTCCTTCAGTACGGATTCCAGTTGCGCCAGGCGGGTTCGCCGCTCCGTGATGAATCGCCGAAATTCATTGCGAAACTTCTGTTCGCGCTCAGCGACCGCCGCGCGCTTCAGGCGAAGGTGCCGCGAGAAATCGTAGCGCACCACTCCCGCCGAGGCGCGCAGCCAACCCTGCCGCGCCGTGTGCAGCCGCGCGCGCATCAGTGTCTGAAGTGAAGTCGCACACTCGTCCACTCGCTGGGCGCGCTCCGCGAAGCGCAGTTGGAGCGCATGGAACACCTGGTGCCTTGCCAGCTCCATGAGCGTCTGCCGCGCCTCAGAGATTTTCAGGCGAATCATCTGCGCCATGTGCCGCGCGCGGTCGCGAATCTCCGTGGCCAGATCCTGCTTGCGCCGCACCACTAGCTCCGCCGCCGCGGACGGAGTGGGCGCCCGCAGGTCCGCCACAAAGTCCGCTATGGTGAAGTCGGCTTCGTGTCCGACCGCCGAAATCACCGGGATCGCCGACGCGGCGATGGCGCGGGCCACGACTTCCTCATTGAATGCCCAAAGGTCTTCGAGCGACCCGCCCCCTCGCGCCACAATCACCACCTCGACGGGCGAACGGCGATTGAAATA
>JASHSC010000644.1 GCA_030036915.1 Terriglobia bacterium | reverse complement strand
TCATGCTGACCCTGAATGGGCTCATCGGCGTCATGGCTCAGCCCCACATGCTGGCGGCGGTGGGGACGGGGAAGGATGAATACACCTGCCGCATCGGATTCTTTCACGGAATGTGGGCCAAGCGTCTCTGTACTGTCGGCTGGGCCCTGGTGGGGTTGATGGTGGCTGCGATGATCAAACTGGGTTTGTTTGGCGCGACGTCGCTGAAAGACCCCGAGGATGCCTTCGGCTTCGCCTGCCAGCATTTGCTCTCCACGGGATTTCGAGGCCTGCTGATTTCAAGCGTCATGGGCGCGTGCCTGGCCGCATGCTCTGCCCTCATGGTGGATAGCGGCGCGCTTTTCACGCAGGGATTCTACCGTCCGCGCTTCGCCCCAAACGAGTCGGACAATTACTATCTCTGGGTCGGGCGCATCAGCGGATTTCTTGCGGTAGTGATCGCGGTCATATACGCGCTCTTCCTGATTGAACGCGTGCTCTACTCATTTTTGTTGACGGAAACGCTCGCCGCTTACGTCGGCATCAGCATCGTGGCCGAAATTATTTGGAAGCGCGCGAACCGCTGGGGAGCCGCCGGCAGCATGCTGGTGAGCATCGGCACGAATTTTTACTTGTACCATTGGAAGCGCCAGCGCCTGGATTTTTGGGATCCCGGCATTTTCTTCGCTGCACTCGCTGCCGGGGTGGTAACCCTGATCGTTGTGAGCCTGCTGACCCCCGCCGAGGATGAAGCGCACGTCGCGCCTTTCTACGCCAAGCTGCAAACTCCTTCCGATCGAGTCGCGGCCGGAGCAAACGGCGAGGGCAGTTCTCCCGAAGACTACGACGAGGGCCGCGACTGGAAAGACGGCCCCACGCCGGAAACAACCCGCTGGGCGGCGGAGAATGGCCGGCAATTGCTTCTCGTCAACCTCCTCCATCCGCTGCGTGGCGCATCCGGCGTGGGCTTTTTCAGAGCCTATCGCGAAGATTTGAAGGGTCTCCTGATTGGATCGCTCCTCAGCGCCGGCTTGGTGATCGGTTTGTGGGCGCTTATGCGACTCTGATTTCGAGGCCGGGCGCACCATGTTGGCAGTCCCCGCTTAAAGTCACAAGAACCGGCGGAATTAACGCTCTTCACGAGCGTCTTTAGGCGTAAAATTACTTCCCGGCTGCCGGCGGCGCCATCGGGCCCCGCAATCGGCCACAACACATGAGCGTGACTCGCCCTAAGCTCGCGGCAATTGCCACTACCTACTTCAAATACTCGCACGGCCAGAACATCATTGACCGCTTCCTCTACGGTTACGGCTGGCAGGGGACGCACCATTACCCTCCCATGGACGTAGTCGCTCTTTACGTCGACCAGGTGGGGCAGGGTGACTTGAGCCATGAGCGGCCGCAGCAATTTCCTTTCCTGAAAATTTATCCCACCATCGCTGAGGCGCTCACGCTCGGAGGCAGCAAGTTGGCCGTGGACGGTGTGGTGGTTGTTGGCGAGCACGGCAATTACCCGAAAAATGAGAAGGGCCAGACCGAATTTCCACGCTTTGAATTCTTTCAGCAGGTCATCAAAGTTTTTAAAGACAGCGCGCGCTCGGTTCCCATGTTCAATGACAAGCATCTCTCGTGGAACTGGGACTGGGCGAAGCAGATGGTGGACACCGCCCACGAAATGGGATTTGCTTACATGGCTGGGTCGAGCCTACCCGTAACGTGGAGGATTCCTTCCGTCGAGATGCCGCTTGGCTCGCGCATTCGCGAAGCCATGTGCGTGGGATACGGGTCCGTGGACAGCTACGACTTTCACGGGCTCGAAACCCTGCAATGCATGGTGGAGCGTCGCGAGGGCGGCGAAACGGGAGTGAAGTGGCTTCAGGCGTATCGCGGCGACAAGGTGTGGGATGCGCTGCGCGACGGCGTGTGGTCCCACCGCCTGATGGAGGCAGCTCTTTGCCGGAGCCACACGCTCACTCCCGCGCGCGAGGGGTTTAACGACATTTTTCCCACCGATGACGACTTGCGCCGCCTAGTGAAGGAACCCATCGCATACCACTACGAGCACAATGATGGCCTGCAGTGCACGCTGCTTCTGCTGAACGGCGTGGTGCGTGATTTCAACTTCGCCGCTGACGTCGAGCATCATCGCTCGAGCTCCGTGGTCTATGAGCCCCTGGTGAAGGATTTCAATTTCGCAGCCGACGTGGGCGGTGGTGAGCCCTTCTCGACGCAAATGTATCTGCCCATGCCCGATGGGCGCTGCACGCTGCCCAATTTTTTCAATCCACTGGTGAACAACATGGAAAAAATGTTTCTCACCGGCAAACCGACCTATCCCATCGAGCGCACGCTGTTGACCACGGGCCTCGTGGCCGCGGGCGTGGAGAGCCTGTACCGCAAGCAAATTCGCTACGACACGCCGCACCTCGCAATCAGCTACCAGCCCACGCGCGAGTCGTGCTTTATGAGGGATTGAACGATGTTGACGCGAAGAGAATTTCTTCAGACCGGCGCCGCGGCTGCGGGAATTGCAGCCCTCGGCGCGGGCGCTCCCCCCAAGCGCCTGGCCATTATTGCGACAATCTACAAGTACCTCTCGCACGCGCAACATATCGGCGACCGATTCCTGGTCGGATATCCCTACGCCGGTGCGTGGCACAAACCCAATATCAAAGTTGTCTCGCTTTACGTGGACCAGAAACCCGAGGGCGACTTGAGCGGCGCGAGAGCGGGCGAATTCGGTTTTCAGGTTTATCCCACCATCGCGGAGGCGCTCTGCTGCGGCGGCAGAGAACTTGCCGTTGACGCTGTTCTGATCGTCGCCGAGCACGGTGACTATCCCCGGAACGAAAAAGGTCAGATTCTCTATCCCCGGTATGAGTTCTTCCAGCAGTGCGCGGAAGTGTTCAGGAGCAGCGGGCGGTCCGTGCCGGTCTACAATGACAAGCACCTGTCGTACAGCTTCACGAAGGCGCAGGAGATGGTGCAGACATCGCGTCGAATGCGCTTCCCCATGCTCGGCGGGTCGTCCCTGCCTGTTACGTTCCGCCTGCCTGAACTCGAGCTTCCCCTTGGCTGCGAGATCGAAGATGCGCTGATGGTGGGCGAAGGCGGTTCCGATGCCATGGATTTCCATGCGCTCGAAGGCCTGCAATGCATGGTGGAAAGGCGCGGGCGCGGCGAAACCGGCGTGAAGGCTGTGCAATTGATTGAGGATGACGCCGTGTGGCAGGCGGGCGAAGTTGGCCGCTGGTCAAAGGAGTTGCTGATTTCCGCGCTCTCCCGCAGCGACACTCCTCTCGGCACCGACGATACCGAAGCCCGGCCGGAAGATCTGGTAACTTCCGGCCAACTGCCGAAGATCGTTCCCCACCCCACTGCTTATTTCATCGAGTATCGCGACGGCCTGAAGGCCACACTGCTGATGCTCAATGGCGCCCTGAAGGATTTCGACTTTGCCGCGCGCGTGAAGGGCCTGCCGGCAGTTCAGGCCACACAATTCTTCCTGACCCCCGTTCCCAACGTCACTTATTCAGCCTGCCTGGTGCACGGAATCGAGCAGATGTTCGAAACGCGCGTCGCCCCCTACCCCATCGAGCGCACGCTGCTGGTGAGCGGCATCCTGGAAAGCTGCCTGACCTCGCGAATTCAGAACCACCAGCGGCTCGAAACACCCCATCTGAGCGTCGCCTATCGCCCGCCGGCGCAATCGACTTACTGCCGAGGTTGATCGTAAAGGCCGGGGAAAGGTTATCCGCCGAGCGTTAGCTTCTTGCCGATGTCCTTCTGACCGGCGGCCCGGCGCGGAGGGTTGAGGCCATCAGCATCAAGATGGAAACCAGCGCTAATTTATTCCCGATCCGCCCGGCGGTCAATTTGCGCCTTATTACTTCCCCTGGATGAAGTCCGCAAATGGCGGGAAGGTCAGCAAAAATCCCAACACCAGTAGAACGAACGCCGCGACACTGGCCTTCGTGAAGGCCACGGTTCTATTCGCCCAGCGCTTCGCCAGGGTGAACCACAGAACCAGCCAAAAAATAATCGCCAAACAGGTCACGCCGGAGAGCGGTCCCGTGGGCAGATAGAACGTCAGCAACTTCGCAATGGATTTCGAGGCGTCTCCAGCAACTGCAAGGATTCCCAGCACCGCGCAGCCCGCTCCCGCAGACAGAATTGCTGCTGCGGCAGGACCGTTGGGAAGAAGGTCGGCGTTCTTCTCATCTTTTGTTGGTATGGAGTTTTCACTCATGGGCTTTTCCAATCAAATGGATGGTTGCGCCGCCGTTCACGGGCGCGTACTTGTTGAGCATGGCGCCAAAAAATCCGGCAACTCCCGCGGCCACCAATGCCGCCAGCGCGAAGGCCAGAACTGAGGTGCGCACCTGCGGGTACTCACGCATCGTCGCGCGATATTTCGTCAGCACCCAGGCCACCATGGTCATGGCGATGGGAGCGATCCAGGCGACGTGCTCCTTCCACTCCATTCCCAGGTCGTGCCATCCCGAGGTTGTGGGGCTCGATTTCAATAGGTAGCGCGGGAATGGAGCAAGGTCGGTCACGCCGGCGGGCGGAACGGCGCGGTACCACGGATAGATGAGATACGCGCCGGTCAGCACTGCCGCCCAGCCCAGCACCACCGTACAAGTGAGATAGAAGCGCTCCAGTGATTGCGCTTTGGCCGAGGGTTGCGAAGGATGCTCGGCGTATTTGCTGCGATAGAGTTCAATCACCAGGCCGTAGACCGCCATCAGAAAAAATGCGCCGAAGAACATTCCGTGAATCAGCGTGATGAGAGCGCGAAAGGAAATTTCCATTGGAATTTACCCTCGACGAACACCGCCTCTGATCGTACTTGGGGTGTTAGTGGCGGTGCTCGATCCCGAACATCTCCCCGAAGAGCTCCTGCACGCGATGGCGCGCGGTGCGCAGCGCTTTTCGCCCCAGGGACGTGATGGTGTACATCCGCCGCGCGGATTTCCCCTGGCGAACCAAAGCCGATTGCAGATATCCCACACCTTCCATACCATGCAGAATGGGATAAAGCGTGCCGGCGCTCAATTTGTAACCGTGGCGCGCCAGTTCCTGAGCGATCCAGATTCCGCAAATCGGCTCCTCGGCCGCGTGGTGGAGGATGTGCAGCCGAACCAAGCCCGAGTAGAGATTTCTGGCATCCATGTCGATCTTCGATTCAATCCTTCGATATCGAAGGTGGATATTGAAGGAAGGAATTGGGGTTGTCAAGTGCGGGTGAGTAGTGTGATCGACGGGATTAGGTGAGGGGCGTGCCGCCTCTGTAGCGCGGGTGTCCTCACCCGCGACCTCGCCACGGGCATCCCGCTCGTGACCCGTAGGGCCAACCCTTGCAGTTGCCCTAGGGCAGCCACGACCCGTCGCCCGAGGGCATTGGGTCGCAGGGCGAGAGCTGTCCCTACGTGCCGATATTTTTGCCTTCGCATGGCCGGGCCACGAACGACCCCGAACGCGGGCGGGGACGCCCGCGCTACAAACCTCGCTTGGCCCAGGACTTCCACAGAGTGGGGTCAGCGAGCATTTTAACGAAAATTCCACCCACAACGGAGCGTGCCTGGAAGCCCACCTGCGTGCCGTCGCGCGTCCAATACCAGTCGGTCATGGGAACGCGCGTGGGCGATTGATTCACCCAATCGTAAATCGGCGAGATCAGTTTCTCCCAGTCCGCAGGCGATTCCGCCAAGGTGGCGGTCCAGAATTCCCAATCGAGCTTGGTGTAGCTCTTGCGATCGTCGAGCGGCAAGCCGTAGCGGTTGAGGTGTTTTTCGTAGAAAGCGATCTCTTTATCCGCAACCTCCGAGGGGAAGAGGTTCAATCCCAATATTTTTTCCCACACCAGGTTGTATTTCTGGCTCCAGGTGCCCGGCTTGTCAAACGCTAGGCGGTAATGGTCGCCATCGCTGGCCATTTCCACCCAGCGGCGGGCGAACTCCTGCGCTTTGGCGTGGTACGCGGCCGCCGAATCCTTCTTCCCTTCCATCTCCAGAATCTGCGCGTAGGCACCCAAGCCGACAATGGCCTTGACGGAGAGATTGGTGTTGTGCGCAAGGTGCCCGGCGAAGTCATCGGTGCAGAGTTGGTTTTCCGGGTCGAGCCCTTTTTCCACCAGGTATTTGGCCCACTGTTCGAGAATCGGCGCGTATTTTTCCGCGAACGTGGCGCCGCCCTCGGCGCGAGCGATGGCGGCGAACAGGATCAGCATGTTGCCCGACTCTTCCACGGGCATGGATTCGATTTTGGCGGGGTCGCGGCCATTGGCAAGCGGATACACGCCCAGGTCGTGCGGCGCCCAGGGGTTAGGCCATTTGCCCGCCTTCACGTAATCCATCACCGGGGCGAGCGAGGCTTCCTCGAGCTTGGGATTCAGGAGCAGCAGCAGAGGCGCCGCGGGATAAATGACGTCGACGGTGGAGATGCACCCGCAACTGAAATTTTCCTTGGGAAAAAAGTAAGGAGTCTGGCCGTCAGGCGCCGCCGTCAACTTGTGCGCAGCCAGGCTTTGGCGGTAAGCCAGTGCGGCGATGCGCGCGTATTTCTCGCCGCCCTCGCGCGCAAGGTCACTCATTAATTGGTCGTCAAATTTCTCGCTCTTTTCCCGCAACGAAACAAAATCGTGCTCGGCGGCGGCAAGCAGATCGGAAGCCTGGGCTCCGTTTCGCCGCCAGTATGGCTGCAAGCGCTGATGAAAGTATTCGATGGAATAGAGGTCGTCGTAAGCCAGCAGAAGGTGCCGCGTTACCGGCTGCGCGCTCACCTGGCCCAAGTCAAAGACAAAAGCCATTTGTGGCGCGCGCTGAGCGGGCCGGGGCGCTCCGAATTCGTCTTCGCCGGGCAGGTGGCCTTCATCAATAAACGCCCGATTCTCAGCCGAGGAACCTGCGATCGCGCTCAAACCTGTTTCACTCTTCGGCGCGGCGGCGTAAAGATAGCCCCAGTCGATGCGCAGATTGTCGCCGGACTTGGCCAGAACCGGCTGCTCCTCCGTCCCCATGCGCAACACATCCAGGTCGGCGATGTTCTCGCGCGACCAGACCACTTGCTGGTCCTCCGTGTTCACCACAAGCTGCGCGGAGTTGGCGTAGAAAATGGAAACCGCGTGCGCGTGGCCGTCCGTCGCGCGGATTTCCCAAATGAGATAGGTTACAGGGCGGGAATAGACATCAAGGTCATCGGGCAAAAGCGGGGTGAGGAATGTCAGTTTCACCTGAACGCCTGCGCCTTCGAATTCATAGACGGTGCGAGTGGGATAAACCGTCAGCCCGGTTTGAGGCAAGGCCTCTTCCGACGGCGTCTTCCCCATAATGCGATAAGTCACGCCGTCAATTCTCACCATGCTCTCAAGCGACTGCGGCGTGCCCGTCCAGTGACGCGTATAGTCGTCCGTCAGCCGATCGGCGAAAGACCAGATGCTGAAGTACGGGTCGGTGGTCACCAGCGGCACGGCGCGCGGCTGGAAGGGCTCGGCAGCCCGTAAGGGAACGAACACCAGGAGCGGCAGTACTGCCAATGTGAAAGCAATACCCTTTTTAAACAATTCGCAGGGTCGTAGTGGTTGGAAGAAGCTCAATAAGTTTTGTGGATCAGATGTCTGTCGGCAGCCTTTTGACATTTTGGTATCAGTTCGGAGCTTCCGCGCGCTTTGATTTCACAGCAGCCTCAAGATTCGGACGGAGACATTATATGAAATTTTGAGAACTGGAGGAGGTATTCCTCGGAGGGACACCGCTTGAAAACTTTCCAGTGATACTTTAGTATCACATTGATGAAAACCCAATTGGTCACGAACCTGAAGCGGCACGCCACCAGGATTCTATCGCGCCTGGCCAAGGACCAAACCCCCGTGCTCATTACACAACATGGTGTCCCCACTGCCTACTTGGTAGATGTCGCGAGCTTTGAAGCTCTGCAAAACCGAATGCGAATCTTAGAGGGAATCGCCCGTGGTGAAAGGGCCATCCAGCAAGGGCGAGTTTCCTCGCGAATCCAGGCCCGGCACCGGCTCAAGAGATGGCTGGAATAATTTGGGCTGATACTGCGATCCAGGAGCTAGATGGGATTGCAGATTTTATCGCCCTGGACAAACCCGACGCGGCTCGCAAGATGGTGGAACGGGTGTTGAGGGCCGTCGAACGCCTACAGAAATTTCCCCGCATGGGTTCGCTTCCAGCCGAACTTCGTGGTTTGCCTTATCGTCAGTTGATCGTACCTCCCTGCCGCATTTTCTATCGGTTCCACAAGAAGACTGTGTACATCGTCCACATTCTCAGAGGTGAGCAACGGGTACGACGAGAATTATTTTCCGGACGCGCAGGCGCCGCGACCTAGTCAAGCCATTGTATATTCGCGATGGAATGGCCGAGGCCAAGAATCCAGTGTCATCAAACCCCTCAGGCAGGACCGCGTGGAAGCAACTTTCTCCGCTCGTAACCGTTGAAGATCGCCTGGAGAATCAGGAGCAGAACGGCGATGCCGGCGAGCATCCAGATGCCCGCGCGCACCGAATGGTGCTGGAAGACGTAGCCGATGGCGGGAGGAACCACCGCGCCGCTGAGCAGGGCGGGAGTCATGAGCATACCGAAGACGGTTCCAAAAATGCCAGCGAAGTAGGTGCTCGCGGTTCCCGCCGTGGTGGGAAACACCGGCGCGTAGCAGAGGCCGCAGAGAACGATGCCGGCGGCCGCCACCTCAACGTTCGGCGACACCGCCATGAGAACTAGGCCGGCGATGGCTCCTGCGCAGCAACCGACCACGAGCTTTGGCCCGCGCACGTGCTTCACCACCTGGCTGGCAATCACTCGCCCGAGCATCATCATGATCCAGAATGTGGTCAGAAGGATCTTGGAGGTCTCCGGAGTAGCCGCGAGATCCTTTTCCAGGAAGGTGCGAATCCACCCGGAGGTGGAGATTTCCAGCGAGGAATAGCAGAACAACACGGCGGCGAGAATGATAACTGCGGGGTGGACGGCTACAGACACTGCCTGGTTCCAGTCGAATCCCCCCGCCATGCTGGCCGGAGGAAATTTTTGCGTAAGGGCCACAAATGCCACGAGCCCCACCAGCAGCGCCACAAGCCACATCGTGGTCACCAGCCCGACGCTGCGCGCCAGCACCGCCACGAGCAGGGGGAAGAAAAACGCTCCCACGCCGAAGAAAGTGTTTCCCAGGTTGAGTGCGGAAGAAGGATTCTCAGGATAAAGGTCGGGGATGAGGGTATTGGCCGCCGCCATCGCGGAGCTGCCGCCGAGTCCCAACAGCACGAGCAGCGCTCCCAACACGGCGTAGCTGGGCGTGTAAGCCATTCCTACCAGCGCCACCGCGCTACACAGGAAACCCGCGGCCAGCACCAGCTTTTTGCCGAAGCGGTCAATCACCGGCCCCGCCAGGAAAACCATGGGCACCTGCGGAAGATAAAGGAAACTGAAAAGCGTCCCACTGCGAGCCATATCAAATCCCGCGCGCGCGCTCAATTCCGGCAGCGTCGTGCCGAGAAAGGAGGTAATGACGCCGAAGGTGAACAGGCCCGCGCAGGCTGTTCCCATCAGGTATGGCGTGGCAGTACGGTTCTCTGAGGCCATGCAGGTTTGACCTTTCCGCCCAGTGGGGCGACACATTCTTGCACACTCGCACGCGGAGCGCCACGGCTACGAGGACTCAATTGGTGGGGCGGGACCCGACCACCACCGGTGAATGCCGAAGACGGATTCCTGCGGGCGTCGATCTGAGCCCCACGCGACCTTCAAAACCATTGGCCGAATTCGCTGACTCCGCTGGCGAACATTGACAGAGTAGTATATCTTTGCTAGAATGTAAACTGAATGGACGTGGCCGCATGCAAATCGCAGAAATTCGGCCAGTCTCTGGACGGACAATTTACTAGGGGTGCAGGTGACATACGGTCGTGCAGGCACAAGGAACCTATGGCAAGACCGAAAAACTTGCAACAGAACGCTGTGAGTTTTTCACTCTACCACCTGCTGTAGGCTTTTCTTTGAAAATGAAGGTGCATCCGGGGATGTTGCTGAAAATAAAAATAAAAATAAAGGATCACCCAGAATGAGTATTTCTTGATTTATGGATCTTGTCAAGGGGGGCCGGACGAAATGGAGACGGCGATAACCTGTGATGTTACACATAAACAATGACTTAGCCGAGCGTTGCAAGAAATTTGCCGCTGAAGATGGTGCTGAAAATAAAACACTTATTGAATCGACTCTCCGCAGTAGGGAATTCAATTTTTTTGCGAACAGTCCGGGAATCTTACTGAAAACAAATGAGCTGAAAAAAGACAACACCGCGGAACCCACGATGTTATAGAAAACAAAGCTGATATTTGACTGTAACCTGAGATGTTGAAGAAAATAAATGGGTTAGCACAATGTGTGCCGGGGGAAACGCGCACGTCATTTATTACTGACGATGCCTGGAAAGGGCTTATCAAAGCAATAACAAAGAAATCTCTCGCATCACACTCGGCTTTGTGAGTAAAGTGGGCGTTTCATTTCGTCCAAGGATTGGGAAATGAGCGTTAAATCAGGGAACGAAGTTGACCGGCGAAAGTTTATGCTGGCCGGGCTGCGCGGCGCGGGTGGAGCTTGGGCTGCCTTGCACTGGCCGGCCATTCTTGAGGCCGCAGAGCACGCTGCGCACATGCGCGCTTCAGATGCGCCCGGTAAGCTGGAGATTCTGACTGCTGACCAGGCCGCGGAAATTGAAGCCGCTGCCAGCCGCATTATCCCGACCGACGAAACGCCCGGCGCGCTCGAAGCCGGCGTGATCTATTTCATCGACCGCGCGCTTGCCACCTTCGCCGCGGACAATCTTGAAGATTACGTAAAGGGTCTGCCGGTTTTGCAGGCCAAGACCCACGATCTCTACCCCGGCGTCGCAAAGTTTTCACAGGCCTCACCCGAGCAGCAGGATGCCGTGCTGAAGGCGCTTGAGCAGCACCCGTTTTTCGAGATGATCCGCACCGCCACGATCGCGGGATTTCTCGCCGACCCGGCGCGCGGTGGCAATCGCGGCGAAGTGGGTTGGAAATTGATCGGCTTTGATGACAGCCCGGCGTTCACTCCGCCGTTTGGGTATTACGACCGCGACTATCCCGGCTGGCACCCGCCGGAGGAGAAGGGCAAGTAGGGGCGGCCCTCGTGGCCGCCCTCGGGCAACCACAAGGGTTGACCCTACGATGTGCCAGAGAGCTCTGGCAAAATCTTTCAACGCGAAATGAACCCCCAAGTCACCTACAAGCCGTCAGAGGAAGTAGACTTCGTCATCGTCGGCTCGGGCGCTGCCGGCGGCGTGCTGGCGAAGGAACTCTCCACCAACGGCTTCAAAGTGGTGGTGCTCGAACAGGGGCGCTACATTGAACCCACGGAATTCGGGCATGACGAAATCGCAGTGACGCAGGAGCACGCCCTCACCAACAACGCTCAAGATTCCCCGCAGACCTTTCGCACGACCCCACAGGACAAGCCCATCAAGCAGCTCTCTGCCATTTACGGGCGCTGCGTGGGCGGCGGCACGGTCCACTTCACGGCGAATTTCTGGCGCTTCCATGAGATCGACTTCATTGAGCGCAGCCGCCGCGGCGACGTCCCGGGCACGGCGTTTGACGATTGGCCGATCACTTACGCAGACCTAGAGCCCTACTACACCAAAGTCGATTGGGAAGTGGGCGTCTCAGGCCTCGCGGGCGCGAGCCCGTTTGACCCTCCGCGCACCAAGCCTTATCCGCTGCCCCCGATGCCGGTCAAATCCTCGGGAGTGATCTTTGAGCAGGCGGCGTGGAAGCTCGGCTGGCATCCCTTCCCCGCGCCGATGGCGATTATTTCGCAGCCTTATCGCGGGCGTGCGGCGTGCGTGAATTGTGGGCGCTGCCTGGGATTCGGTTGCGAAGTGGGGGCGAAGTCCAGCTCGCTCGCGGCCATGGTTCCCGTGGCGCAGGCGACCGGACGATGCGAAATCCGCACCCAGAGCTACGCGTTTCGCGTGAAGACCAACCGCCACGGCCGCGCCACCGGCGTCGCCTATTTCGACAAGGACCGCCGCCAACACTTCCAGAAAGCCCGCGCGGTGATTCTGTGCTGCAACGGCGCGGAGACGCCGCGCCTGCTGCTGCTCTCAAAATCCAAATTGTTCCCCGATGGCCTCGCGAATTCCAGCGGCATCGTGGGAAAGCACCTGATGACCAACGGCTTCACCGGAGTGACTGCCGTCTTCGACCACCCGCTCAACGATTACACCAGCGCCGCCGTCAGCCGCGTGGTGCATGACTTTTACGAAATCGATCCCAAGCTGGGGTTTTGCGGCGGCGGCGGAATGGACGCGCGCTTCGGGCGCACTCCCATCGGCTTCGCGCTGAGCACGCCGCCGGAAGTTCCGAGTTGGGGCATGGCTTTCAAGAAGTGGCTGGCTGAAAGCTTTGCGTACTCCATGACTATCTCGTGCCACACTACCTCATTGCCCGTGGAAACCAACAGCTTTACGCTCGATCCGGATTTGAAGGACGCCTGGGGACTGCCCGCGCTCTGCATGACCCACCAGGATCACCCGGATGATGTGAAGATGATGAAGTATCTGCAAGAGCGCGCGCTGGAACTGCTGGCGGCAAGTCCCGCGAAGCAGGTTTACACGCAGCCCATTCGCAACCAGACTCATGCCGTCCATCTGCTCGGCACCTGCCGCATGGGGAACGATCCGAAGCGCTCGGTGATCAACGCCGACCATCGCGCGCACGATGTGCCCAATCTCTTTCTCTGCGACGGCGGCAGCTTTGTGACCTCCGGCCGCGGGCAGCCCACCATGACCATCGAAGCCTTGGCCTTTCGTGCCGCCGACCGCATCACCGCCGCGGCAAAACGAGGCGAAGTGTGAAGTGCGGCGCACGTTCGCGTGCCGCGCTTGACAGTCAATGGGGCGGATGGCAACATGAAGAATTGCGGCTGACGCGATCGTGCTGACTGTGTGCTCACGGTTGCGTTTAGCTACGTGCAATCCAAAAGCCGAAGTGGCGGAATTGGCAGACGCGCTACATTCAGGGTGTAGTTCCCGTCAGGGAGTGGAGGTTCGAGTCCTCTCTTCGGCACCATCCTCTGTGGACACTTTCCACGAAGTGCAAGCACACCTGTAACTTGCCCTGTGAAATCAAAGCGAAAACCTTCGACGCAGGTGTCCATCTGTGGACAGCGCACGCAGATTTCCTTTGGTATAATCACTGTCTCATTGCATTCCATCCTGTGGTCGTTCAGGTTCGGAAGCCTGGCCGGAATTGCCGTACCCATGCCACTTGTCTCGATGTCCAAATTGCTGGCCGATGCACGCAAGGGCAAATACGCAGTCTGTTATTGCGAGGGGTGGAACCTGGAATCGTTCCAAGCCGTTGTGGAAGCGGCGGAGGAGGAGCGCTCGCCGATCATCGTGGGCTTCAATGGCGGTTTCCTGATGCACGCGGGCCGGAAGCGCGCGGAGGATCTGGCGTATTATGCGGGCATCGGCTCGGCGCTCGCCATGTCGCGCGTCCCTGCCGCTCTACTCTTCAACGAATCGGCGAATCTTGCGCAAATGGAGAAGCTCTCGACCTTGGATTCAATGCCGTGATGGTGGAGAATGAGGGCCTCGCTCCGGACGAATATCGCCGCCTGGTGCGAGAAGTGGTTGCCGTGGCGCATCGCAACGGCGCGAGCGTGGAGGCGCAGGTGGGCCACCTCGCCAATCCCTCTGCGAACCAGCACGCCGAGCCCACCACGCCCCAGGCGGCGAGGGCTTTCGTGGAAGAAACGGGAATCGACGCGCTGGGCGTGGCCGTGGGTAATGTTCACATCTTGACCCACGGGAACTCGCCACTCGACTTTGATGCGCTGGCGGAGATTTCGTGTGCCGTCTCCGTGCCCCTTGTTCTGCATGGCGGCACTGGCATTCCGCTTGAAGCCGCTGAACGCGCGGTCCAATTGGGAGTCGCCAAAGTGAATTACGGAACAACGCTGAAGCAGGCATACCTCACTGCGCTGCGCGAGAAGCTCGACCGCTACCGCGCGCCCGCCAGTCCTCATCCCTTTGTGGGCATGGGAGGCGAAGACGATATTCTGGTAGCGGCTCGCGAGGCGGTGAAGCTAAAATGTCGAACACTGATTCGTGCCTGGGGCTCGGCTGGAAAAGCCCAGATGCAGGGGGGAGCATAACCGATGATCACTGAGCAAAAGTACAAAGCCACGGTGAAGAAGTCAGTCCAGATGATGAAACGCGCCGGAATTGTTCTGACGCCTGAGGAGCGCGGCCGGCTGGAGGTTGCGGATTTCGGCCTCGGCGAGCTCGAGAAAACCGGGCTCGAAATTCTGACTTACGTGAACACCAACAGGGTTTGCGCGAAGGAACTGGTAATGTTCCCGCGCCAAACTTGTCCCGAACATCGCCACCCCACCGTGGATGGCCGGCCGGGCAAGGAGGAGACGTTTCGCTGCCGTTGGGGAACCGTGTACCTCTACGTTCCCGGCGAGCCCACGGCCCGCCCGAAGGCTCGGCCGCCCGCGGGCTCCGAGGCCTATTACACCGTTCAACACGAGATTTGCCTGAAGCCCGGCGATCAGTACACGCTGACGCCCGACACGCTGCACTGGTTCCAGGCCGGCCCGAAAGGAGCGATCGTCTCGGAGTTTTCGACACGAAGCACCGACGAAGCGGATTTCTTCACGGACATTCGCATCAAGCGCGCGCCCGAAATCGGCCCGGCTTAAACTCCGGAATTCCGCAATGCGCACAACCTCCGGCAATTTGCCGGAATCTCTATGCCCAACCGCCTACTGCTCAAAGTGCTGACCAGAGTCATGGTGAGCGTGTGCATGTGCATCGGCTTCCAGGCCGCGAGCCGAACCGCTCTTGCACAGACGCCGCAACAGAAGGACGTGTTTTGGATTATCCCGCATACCCACTGGGAAGGCGCGGTGTTCAAGACGCGTGAGGAATACCTGCAGATGGGCCTCATCAATATCACTGCGGCGCTGCACATCCTGGGGGAGCATCCCGATTACCGGTTTGTGCTCGATCAGGTTGCTTATGTCCGGCCTTATCTCGAACGATTCCCCGAAAATGCCGCGGCGTTTCGAAAGTATGTGAAGGAAGGCAGACTTCTTCTGGTCGGCGGCACGGACATCATGCCGGACGTCAACATGCCCAGCGGCGAATCACTCGTTCACCAAATTCTTTACGGCAAGAGTTACTATCGCGACGAGTTGGGCGTAGACGTGACCGTGGGCTGGAATCTCGACACCTTCGGCCACAACGCTCAGATGCCGCAGATTCTGAAGCTCGGCGGTTACAAGTCCTATTGGTTTTTCCGCGGCGTTGCCAGCCTGAACACGCCCTCGGAATTCCTGTGGCAGGGCATCGACGGCACGCAGATTCCCGCGTTCTGGCTGCCGCGCGGTTACGCGAATTTCTACCATCCGCCGGCCGACCCAGCGGAGTTTGACCGCTACGCCCGCGAGCGATTCGCCGCGCTTGATCCGTTTGCGCGTGAGCACGATCGGGTGGCGATGGACGGCGCCGATGTTTCCGAGCCGGAGGGCTATCTTCCCGAAATCGTGAAGGAATTCAACCAGAAGGGCGATGCACCCTTCACCCTGAGGATCGGCTTGCCCACAGACTTCGAGGCGGCGGTGGCGAAGCGCGCGGACCGTCCCGTGGTGGGTGGCGAACTCAATCCCATCTTTCAGGGAATCTACAGCAGCCGGATTGAACTGAAGCAGCGCATGCGCAAGATGGAGAACCTGCTTTCCGCGGCGGAGAAATTCGCGGCGCTGGCGCACTGGCTGGGCGCGCCGCAGGATGTGGACGAACTCATGCGTGCGTGGGAGCCCGTGCTCTTCAACCAAACTCACGATCTCGCTTCGGGCGTCATGGTGGACAAGGTCTATGACGACGTCGTGCGCGGCTACAATTTCTCCGAGCGTTTGACCGACCAGATGATTGATGCCTCTGTGGGACAAATCGCCTCCAAGATCGATACGCGCGGCGAGGGAATTCCGATTGTGGTTTTCAACACGCTCGGCTGGCCGCGCACTGACGTCGCGGAATCAGATATCGATTTGACCGAAGCGGGCTTCGTGGATCTCGCTCTGCTGGATTCAGAGGGCAACCCTGCGCCCCTCCAACTTTCTGACGTGAGCCGCTACGGCGATGGGGGAATCCGCCACGCGCATCTGACCTTCGTCGCTCGCGACGTTCCGGCGCTGGGTTACTCGGTGTATCACGTGGTTCCGCAGAAGGCGTTCGGCGCTTTGCACGCGTGGGAATCGGCATCGGCGGGGCAGCGCGACCAGGGTACGATTGAGAACGAGTATTTCCGCGCCACCTTCAACCTGTGGACGGGCGAGATGACCAGCTTGATGGAGAAATCAACGGGCTGGGAAGCGCTGCGCGCTCCCGGCAATGTGGTGGCGCAGGAGCAGGACGGCGGCGACCTTTGGCAACTCTACGGGAATCTGAACGGCGGGCGGAACATTGCCATGACGCGGCCTATTCTTCTCCCTGACAAAACACGCTCCAGGTTCAGCAGTGAGTGGATGGGCGGCAGTGGCCACTCTTCGGGCGGTCCGGTGTTTTCTGAGTATCACGTCACTCATCCCTTCGCCAGCGGGACGTTCTCCACGCGCGTGCGGTTGTACATCGGGGTGCGTCGGGTGGATATCGAGACCGAGATTCTGAACAACGATGCACACGTGCGCTATCGAGTGCTGTTCCCGACGACCGTCAACGATGGTAAGCGAACTGACGAGATTCCTTTGGGGGCTATTGAGCGGCCGCAGGGCCAGGAATTTCCCGCGCAGAATTGGATGGATTACAGCGACGGCACACATGGGCTCGCGCTGCTGAATTGCGCGATGCCGGGTAATAATGTGGCTGACGGCACGCTGATGTTGTCGCTCTTGCGCTCGGCGGCAATCACAGCATATGGGTTTGGCGGCGGATACGAACCGGGCGTTTCCTCGGATTCGGGCCTCGAAATGGGCCGCACACTGACGCTTCACTACGCGCTCGTGCCGCACGCGGGTGACTGGCGCGATGCCGGTGTTGCGCGCTCCGGTTGGGAGATCAACCAGCCGCTCATCGTTCGCAAGGAAACGGCTCACACGGGAGATTTGCCTGCGCGCTGGGGCTGGCTCGAAATTTCCGCGCCCAACGTGAACCTTTCGGCGCTCAAGCCCGCGCGCGACG
>JASHSC010000643.1 GCA_030036915.1 Terriglobia bacterium | reverse complement strand
AGTCGGGCGGCCGAATAGCGATGGTGGGAATTTCAACGACCTCGGCGCCCAGCGCTGCCAACTCCTCATGCAACACGCTGGCCTGCTCGCGCGTGCGCGTAATGGCGATGCGCTTGCCGAACAGGGGAAGGTGTTCGAACCAGTTCAGATCTTTCCGCAGGTCTACAACGTCACCGATCACCGTGATGGCGGGAGTGCTGATGCCTGATGCCCTGGAGGCAATGTCTGCGAGCGTTCCCTCGATGACTTTCTGGCCCGGCAAGCTGCCCCATTGAATCACCGCCGCGGGTGTCGCAGGGGCACGTCCACGCTCAATAAGTGCCTGGGTCAATCTCGGCAAATTCCGCACCGCCATGAAGAGCACCAGCGTGCCGGGACAAGTTGCAAGTTGCGCCCAATCGATGCGCGACGATTGCTTTTCCGGGTCCTCGTGACCGGCAATGAAGGTGACGGTGGAGGTAAGGTCGCGATGGGTGATGGGAATTCCCGCGTATGCCGGAACAGCATTTCCGGCGGAAACGCCCGGCACAATCTCGAACTCGATTCCCTCTTCCGCAAGCGCCTGGGCCTCTTCTCCACCTCGGCCAAAAACAAAGGGGTCGCCGCCTTTCAATCGGCAGACAAGTTTTCCGGCGCGGGCGCGCTCCACCAGGAGCCGGTTGATCGCGGTCTGCCCCATGCGGTCCGGCGAGCCTCGCCGGCCCACCCCAATTCGCTCGGCATCAGCGCGGGCCAGGCGCAACAGAGCCGGGTTCACGAGAAAATCGTGAACGACGCAGTCGGCGCGCTCCAGAATCTGTTTTCCCTTGAGAGTCAAGAGGCCGGGGTCGCCGGGGCCCGCGCCGACGAGATAGACTTTGCCTTGAGCCGTGATCGGTTATCCCAGCGAAGCGAGGATTTCTCTCGCGCCCTGCCGCAGCAAATCCTCCGCCACCACGCCGCCCTCGCCCTCGGGGTTGGACGCCGGTCCTTTCCCTTGGGCCCGAATGATTTTTGTTCCATCGAGGCTCGCAACCAGGCCGTAGAGCCGCAAATCACCATTTTCGATTTCTGCGAGCGCGGCAATGGGAACCTGGCAGCCGCCTCCCAGGCGGCGCAGCACGGCACGCTCGGCGCGGACTGCCCGGTGCGTCGCCGAGTCGTCGAGTGGCGCCACGGCCTCCTGTACCTGCGCATCATCAGCGCGGATTTCAATGCCCAGCGCCCCCTGGCCAACCGCCGGGCACATCTGCTCCGGACTGAAATACAATGTGATGCGGGAAGCAAGGCCCAGGCGATGCACTCCCGCCGCGGCCAGCACCAGCGCGTCACAATCTCCTTGGTCGAGTTTGCGCAGCCGTGTATCCAGATTCCCCCGCATCGCGACGTAAACAAGGTCCGGCCGCGAGGCGCGCAATTGCGCTTGCCGGCGCAGACTGCTGGTGGCCACGCGCGCGCCCGGCCCAAGGTTTGCGAGCGTCTTTCCCCCGCTCGCAATGAAAACGTCGCGCGCATCTTCCCGCTGTGGCACGGCGGCAAGCTCAAGCCCCGTTGGTTGATTGACGGGCAGGTCCTTCAAACTGTGAACGGCCACGTCGATTTCATGGGCCAAAAGCGCCTCTTCGATTTCCTTGATGAACAGCCCTTTGCTTCCCGCCTCGGCGACGGTTTGGGCCATCGAGGCCGGCAACGGCACCTCCGGCGCGACGGATTGAAGCTTGTCGCCCATGGTCTTGATAATACGCACTTCGATTTCATGGCCTGCCGCGGCAAGCTGGGCGCGAACCCAGTGGGCCTGCCAGAGAGCCAGCTTCGAACCGCGGGAGCCGATGATGAGTCGCATGACCTGAAAGAAAAGTCCAAGATGTAAGAGATAAGATGTAAAAAATGGCTGTTGCAAATTTCGCGCGCGCGGCCTTTACATCTTATCTCTTACCATTTACATCTTTTTTGTTGTCTCTAATCGCTCAGGCCGAAAATCTTGCTGATCAATTTCACAAGGGTGGCACTTTCCGGTTCGCCCGCGCCGCTCTTTAATTCCGTGATGGGCCCGTGGAGAATTTTGTTCATCATACCGCGCGTGAGGGCGTCCACTACTTCGCGCTGCTCGGGGGACATGCCGGCCAGCTTGCCCTGGTAACGTTCCAGCTCGGCCGCGCGAATTCGATTTAGCCGGTCCTCCAGCGCCACGATGGTGGGTACGACGTCGCGCGAAGCCAGGCGCTTGAGCGTCCGTTGAACCTCTGTGTCGATGATCTCCTCGGCCCACACGGCCTCGCGCTCGCGCTGTTTCTTGTTCGCATCCACAACATGGCCCAGGTCATCGATATCGTAAAGGAAGACGTTATCGACAGCGTTGACGGCGGGATCGACATCGCGCGGCACAGCGATATCCACGAAGAAAATGGGGCGGTTCTTGCGCGCGCTCAGCAGCTTCTCAACCTGCGGCCTGGTAATAATGGCCTCTTGCGATCCTGTCGAGCTGATGACAATGTCCGCCTGGGCCATCTGTTCGAAGAGATTCTCAAAAGGCACTGCGGTGCCGTGGAACGCCGCGGCCAATTCCTGCGCCCGATCGTAGGTGCGGTTGCTGACGAGAATGCTGCTGGCGCCGCTGCGGAGCAGATGCTTGGCGGCCAACTCGCTCATCTTGCCCGCGCCGACAATGAAGATGGTTTTTCCTTGAAGCCCGCCAAAAATCTTCTTAGCGAGCTCCACCGCGGCATAGGAGACCGAAACCGCCGCCGACCCGAGCGCGGTTTCCCGCCGCACACGCTTGGCCACCGCCAGCGCCTGGTTCACCACGTCATTCAAGGTGCCATTCATCGCGCCCACGCTGCGCGCCGTGGCGTAGGCCTGCCTCAATTGTCCCAGGATTTGCGGCTCGCCGACGATCATGGAGTCAAGGCTCGAGGCCACGCGGAACAGGTGCTTCACCACTTCTTCCTGCCGGAGGCGATAAAAGAATTGCGTGAAATTGCCCAGGTCGCAATGGTGGTGGTCCGCCAGAAATCGGCGAATCAGAGGTTCGGCGTCCACTTCATCCGCGGCGGAGGCTGTTACCTCCACGCGGTTGCAGGTGGAGAGAATCATCCCCTCGCGGATTCCCTCGCGACGCACCAAATCGGAAACGGCTTCGGCCAGGCGGGCTTCCGGGATGTTCATCTTTTCCCGGACGTCCACCGGCGCCGTGCGATGATTGATGCCCAAGAGGGTAAGATTCATTTTAGAAGCCTGTCCGCAGAGCGGGAATTTGGGCTTCGGGGGCGACTGCGTTGGCAAATTCCAAATTCCGGATTCCGAATCTCACGGTGTTCCCCCCAGCTTTGGGAAATATCCATGCTCGCCGCTGAGCATGCTGGCGCCGACGAAAGTCACGAGAATGGCCGCGAAACCCACGATGGCGAAATATGCCGCGCGCCGCCCGCGCCATCCCCCGCTGACCCGATT
>JASHSC010000642.1 GCA_030036915.1 Terriglobia bacterium | reverse complement strand
CGGACCAGCACCAGTTGGAGAACGCGCGCGTAATGGAAAAGGCTGGAGCAGCGCGCGTGATTGTGCAATCGGAATTGACTCCCGAACGGCTCATGGCGGAATTGCGGGACTTGATAGCCAGCACCGGGACGCTCGACAGGATGGCCACGTGCGCGAGGCATTTGGCGCGTCCGGACGCGGCAGCGCATATCGCCGATCTAGTGGAGGACTTTGCAAGAAGAGCATAGGGGCGGTCCTCGCCCTGTGGCCCAAAGCCTACGGGCGACGGGCCGCAGCCACCCCTACGGAACACGGGCCACGACAACCAACAGATGTTAGGCAAAATTCGCAAGATTCATTTCGTCGGTATCGGCGGCATCGGCATGAGCGGCATTGCGGAAGTGTTGCTCAATCTGGGCTTCCAGGTTTCGGGCTCTGACCAGAAGGCCACACCTGTCACGGAACGCCTGGCGAGCCTAGGTGCGCGGATTTTCGAAGGTCATGCCGCTGGAAATACTGCTGATGCGCAAGTGGTAGTGGTCTCCACCGCCGTGCCGCCGGACAATCCGGAAGTTCAGCAGGCGCAGGAGCGAAAGATTCCGGTGATTCCGCGCGCCGAAATGCTAGCAGAACTGATGCGCATGAAGTTCAACGTGGCCGTGGCCGGCGCGCACGGAAAAACCACCGTGACTTCCATGATTGCGGTGATGGCGGCAGAGGCGAATCTTGATCCGACGGCTGTAATCGGCGGGCGGCTGGACGTTTTCGGCTCCAGCGCCCGTCTGGGAAAGAGCGATTTGATGGTGGTGGAGGCGGATGAAAGCGATCGCTCCTTCCTTTACCTGCTGCCCTCGATCGCCGTGGTCACCAACATCGATCGAGAGCATTTGGACTTTTACAAGGACCTCGATGAAATCGCCGCCGCCTTCGTATCCTTTATGAACAAGGTGCCGTTTTACGGCGCGGTGGTGGCGTGTACCGATCCGCCCTGGGGCGCGCTGATTCGAAAGCTGATGCCCCAATTGCGCCGCCGCGTGCTGACCTATGGGATGGATTCCGTGGCGGACGTTCGGGCCATCGATTGCGAAATTGGGCTGAGATCTGCATTCAACCTCTTGGTGGGATCGCAGCTTTACGGCGGCATTGAAATCAATGTTCCCGGCCGCCACAACGTGCAAAATGCCCTGGCGGCGTGCGCCGTGGGCGTGGAATTGGGCCTTAGCTATGAACAGATCCGGCGGGGACTGGGACGGTTCCGCGGCGCGGACCGGCGGTTTCAAATTAAGGCCCAAATTGATGGCATCACGATTGTGGATGACTACGGCCATCACCCCACGGAAATTCGAGCTACGTTAGACGCGGCAACTTTCCGCGGTGCCAAGCGGGTGATTGCCATTTTTCAGCCTCACCGCTACACCCGAACCAAGTTCTTGATGAATGAACTTGCCGGCAGCTTTGCGGGATGCGACAGGGTGTATGTGCTGGACATTTACGCGGCAAGCGAAAAGCCTATTCCGGGCGTGACCTCCGAGCGGCTGGTGGAGCGAATGCACGAACTGGGGGTTTCGCAGGCGTGCTACGCGCCGTCGGACAAGGAAATTATTGAGGAACTGGTACGCGACGCGAGGAGCGGGGATTTGATTATCACTATCGGTGCCGGAAGCATTTGGAAAATCGGTGAGGCATTGGCAAAGGCGCTCGAAGCCTGACCCGATTCGTAATGATAGTGTCAGTTCTTGCCCACCGGAATCTTGGGTCTTACGATCTGATCAGATATCCTCACATTGGAGACCGATTTGGTGGAAACTATGGAAATGGTTGACCAGGACGCGTTGCCCATTCAAGATGATCTCGACTCGGGCGAGGAGTCCCCTTATCTGCGGCGGCAGAAATCCCTCGCAGTGCGGCGCAGCAGGGTTTCGCGGCGCTTGCGCATGGCGTTGTTTATCATCGGAGTGCTGCTTCCTGTCGGTCTGGCGGGTTATGGCCTGGCGACATTTGCGCTCACCTCTCCCATTTTCGTGCTAAATTCGCCCGACGACATTGTGGTGGAAGGCAACCACTTCGTTTCGCGGGAGGAAGTGCTGGGTGCGCTGGGTATGCCGCTTACGGGGGACCCGAAGACAGGGACCAACATCTTTCACATGTCCTTGGAGGCCCGCCAGCGGGGTGTGGAAGCCTTGCCCTGGGTGCGTAGCGCTTCCGTGACGCGCATTTTGCCTCACGGACTTTTGGTGCACATCACCGAACGAACCCCGGTTGCCTATGCGAATGTGGGCGGACACGTGAGCATGGTGGATGATGAGGGGATGCTGCTGGAAAAGCCCGACGGCGGGACCTTTGATTTCCCCGTGCTCTATGGTTTGGACACTCTGGCAAATCTGGATGAGCGCCGCGCCCGCTTGACGCTTTATTCCGAGTTCATGAGGCAACTGGAGACTGAAGCGCCGCGTGCCGGCTGGACGATTTCAGAAGTTTACCTTGCGGACGCAGAGGATCTCAGAGCCCTGCTCATTCACGGCCAGCAAACCGTGGAGGTGCATTTCGGCCAAAAGGACTTTCTCGATCGATTCCAGAATTTCCTGAACCTGCTTCCGGAGATCGAGAAAACGGATGCCCAGCCCGCTTCAGTGGATTTGCGCTATCGCAATCAAGTGGTGGTGGACGCCCGGACGCTCGCGCCGTCCCATGAGCACGACGCTCCTTCTAATGATGACAACGGAAAGGAATGATTAGAGATTGGCTCGCAAGAACCAGTTGATTGTCGGACTCGACTTGGGGAGCGTCAAGACCAGCGCGCTCGTGTGCAGGCCGGACTCGCAGGGCAAGCTGGAGGTGGTGGGCCTGGGAGTGGCCGAATCGAAGGGCTGGCGCAAGGGCGTGATCGTGAATATCGATCTCACGGCGCTGGCCGTGAAGAAAGCCGTGGAAAGCGCGGAGGCTTCCGCCGGGACTTCGATTGATTCAGCCTACGTGGGCGTTGGCGGCGCTCACATCAAGGGTGTAAATTCCCGCGGCGCGATCAACCTGGGAAAAACTCCCACTGCCACCCGCGAGGTGGAGCGCGAGGATTGGCAGCGGGTGATTCAAACCGCGCAAGGCATTACGCTTCCGCCCGACCGCCAGTTCCTGGAAGTACTCCCGCAGAAATTCCTGCTCGATGCGCAGGATGGCATTCGCGACCCGGTGGGAATGGTGGGCGCGCGGCTGGGCGTGAATGTTCACCTGGTGACGGCGTCCATCTCTGCCTCGCAGAATGTGGTGACGGCGGTGAACCACGCGGGGGTGGAGGTATTGAGCACAGTTTTTGAGCCTCTTGCTTCCGGCGCCGCCTGCCTCACCGCCGACGAGCGTGAGCTGGGCGTGGTGTTGGCGGATATCGGCGGGGGCACAACCGATCTGGTGGTTTATCACGCGGGTGTGGTTCGGCACACTGCGGTCATTCCTGTAGGCGGCGAGCATTTCACCAATGACATCGCCGTGGGACTGCGCACGCCCATTCCCGAGGCCGAGAAGATGAAGAAGGCCTGGGGAGATCGTGACCTCTCAAAGCCCGCTGACACCCTTCTGGATGTTCCGAGCGTCGGCGACCGCCCGTCCCGCGTGGTGAGCTACGCC
>JASHSC010000641.1 GCA_030036915.1 Terriglobia bacterium | reverse complement strand
CGAGGAAGCGTTTGCCAAAGTCATCAAACCCTACCCGGCGGTGACGCTCGAGAACTCCTCTTTGCGCGTGGTCGTCGTCCCGGAACTGAAGGGCCGAATCATCAGCATCATCGATAAAGCCGGCATGGCCGAAGTGGTGCGGCATCCCGACCCCGGCGAGCGCACCTATCCCGACACGAGCGGTGTGGTGGTCTACGCCGTGGCGGATTACCTTCAGGCAAAAACCTATGACTCCACTTGGCAGCTCGAGGGCACGCCGACTCGGCGGGAGGTTCGACTCTCGGGCATGACGCCCGGAGGATTGAAATTCCAACGCACCATCCGGCTGCTCGGGGAAAAACCTGTGGTTCACACGGAAACCACGCTGGAAAATTCCGGCAGCGCCCCGATTGACGCCGTGCTCAGCGCCAAGTTCGATGCTCCGCCGAAAAACCTGGCGACATCAGCGATTAGGTTTAGCAGCCAGGCGGGAAAGACTGTGCGGAAGCCAATCCTGACGCCGGGCCAGGAACCCACGGGAACGGATTGGTATGCGAACCAGGACCTGCCCGACGGCGAATGGACTCTTTCCGAAGTTGCCGAAAATATTTCGGTTGTCGTGACTTTCCCCAAAGACCAGGTCGCGCGCTGCAGCAATCAGTGGAACGGCAAAGGCGACAGCCGTGTGACCCTGGGCGTGTGGTCGCCGAAGCGCACGCTGGCGCCGGGCGAGGGTTTGAAGCTTGAGGCGAACTACGAAATCAGCAATGGGGAAGGTTGATTGGACGTTGTAGCGCGGGTGTCCCCACCCGCGACAGTTACGCGGCTGGGGACAGCCGCGCTACAGCTAAAAGCGGGCTAGAAGAGACCCCTCATCCGGCCTCGTCCCTCAGCCACCTTCTCCCCAGGGGAGAAGGAAAACAATTCTTTTCCCTCTCCCGTGGGGAGAGGGTGGCTCGCATCGGGCGTTCTCATCAGCCGGGGCGAGTCGGGTGAGGGGTCTCTTCGGCGCGCTCTACAGGCCAGGAAAGCGTACTTCGGGAATTGCCAAGCATTTACTGCCACCTCGGCAAAGCCGGGGGACTTCCTAACTGATTAGCTTATTCGGCTTCAGTCGACATGGAGGGCGGCGCATCTTCCGGCGCGCTGCCCCATATCGTGTTCGGCCGTTCACCCATTTCAAGCACCAGTGCTCCGCCATTCGCAACATCAGGGTGACTGAACCACGGCCGGTCGAGTGGCTTGCCATTCAGGGTCGCGGACTGGATGTATTTGTTCTTGGCGGAAACGTTCCGGGCGGTAATCGTGAAAACCTTTCCATTCGAGAGCGTAATCTTTGTCTCATCAAAAATCGGGCTCCCGATGTCGTAAACTGGCCGGCCCGGGCACACCGGATAAAATCCCATAGCGCTGAACACGTACCACGCAGACTCTTCGCCCTGGTCTTCGTCACCGGGAATTCCCAGCGGGCTCGCGGTGAACCAGATTTTCATGATCTCGCGAACCTTGCGTTGGGTCTTCCACGGCTCGCCGGAATAATTATAAAGATAAGGAATGTGGAAGGCCGGCTCATCGCCTTGCGCGTATTGGCCGATCAAGCCGGTCATGTCGGGGAACCAGGAGAGGAAGAAAAATTTCGATCCATCCGGACTCCCCCGGCTCGGGTCGCCGTGAAGCCCTGCGTATTGCTGTGTGTAGAGCGCGTCGAGTTGCGCGTTAAACTTTTCCCTGCCGCCCATGAGGGCAATCAAACCGGCCACGTCCTGCTGCACGTGCAAAGTGTAAATCCACGCATTCATCTCCGTATAGTAATCACGTCCGCCCTGCCCTCCCGCGTAAGTCGGATTAAATTCCTCCGGCGTGAACCGCCAATTGCCATCGGCCGTCTTCGGCGCCATGAAGCCCACGCGCGCGTCGAAAACATTCTGGAAGTTGTGCGCACGCTTCAGGAAGTAGGCGTAATCGTCCGGCTTGTTTGCGATCTTTGCGATTTCAGCTGTGCACCAATCGTCGTAAGCGGCTTCCAAGGTGACGGAGACGGCCTGGCGCCGCTCAAACGGATTCACCTCTTTCACGCTCTCGGTCTCACCTGCGGCAAGAGCGGGAAAAAAGCCCTTCTCCAGATACACGCGGTCGAGGGAGGTAAGCGGCCCATCGTGCCAGGGCAGCATCGTCTCTTCCATCGCGTTCTTTTTCAGCCCCTCATAAGCCTTCGCCACGTCGAAGTCGCGATACCCTTTCGCATAGGTGTCAAGCATCAGCGCGGCCACGTGATGTCCAATCATTGCGGACCGCCCCGTGCCCATCATGCGGCCGTTTTCATCGTAGATATCCAGGAATGAGCGCACAAAATCGACCTGCCTCTGCGGGTCGAGCAGCAATTGCAGAGGATGCTGCGACCGATAGCTTCCCCACAGGCTGCCCGACGCCGGATAAAACCCCCGTCCACCCGCGGGATGCACCTGATGATCCACGGGGCTGTAGTAGCGATCCTCCTCCGCGCGGTTGACGGGTTTTTCCATTACGCGATAGAGCGCAGTGTAGAAAATCGTGCGCTGCTCTTCCGTGCCCCCCTTGACGGCAATTTGCCCCAGCGTTTTGCTCCACACCGCGCGAGCGCGCGCTTTGGCGAGTTCAAAATTTTGGTCGGGAATTTCTCGCGTCAGGTTTCGGTGCGCCTGCTCCACGCTGATGTAGGAGATGCCGATGCGCACGCCGATGCGCTCGCCTTTTGTCGGACGAAAGTCCGCGATAATTCCAGGCCCGGATTCGTTCCGCTGATTGCGAGTGCGCGCCACCTGCAAGCCCGTCCAGGGCCGGGAAGCCGTGCATGCCTGGCTGAATTCCGCGTAAAAATAAATTCGCCCTCCCATCGCTCTCTGCGAGCCGGAAATGGCTTTGGTGCCATCCATTTTCAAGTCGCCGCTTCCCCTCACGGAAAATAAAACGTGCGAAGGGGAATCCGGCGGGAAGGCGAAGCGAAAGAAAGCCGCACGCTCACTGACTGTGTATTCCGCTTCGATGGCATATTTCTCCAGAAGTACCGAGTAGTAGTAAGGTGTGGCCGTTTCCAAGTCATGGTCGTAGAGTGAGGCGTATTTTTCCGGGTCCAATTGCGCCGGCCCGCTGGTGGGCATCATCACCACTCCCTCGCCTGCGGGGAATCCATAGATTTTGTCGGCAAGGTATCGGTCCTTGATTCCCGGCGTGGTGATGGGGGCGATGCGCATCATCGAGTAGGGTAGATAGACCAGCGGATAAGTGGGCTGGAGCAGTTGGCCGATTCCGCCGATGTTGGGGTCAACGTAATCCAC
>JASHSC010000007.1 GCA_030036915.1 Terriglobia bacterium | reverse complement strand
TATGGAATTCCTAAACCGTATCGCGGGGAGTGTTGCGACTGGCGACGGCGCAATCGATAGGGATGCACAAGTGGCAAGAATTCGCAAAACGCTTCAGCGACTCGACCAGAAAAGAACTAGGGTACTCGAATATTACATCGACGGCCTTATTGACTTGGCCGAGAGGGAGCGACAGCTTGAATCAATAAAAAATGAGGAGGTCGCGTACCAAGGCATGCTTTGCAACGCAACCCCAACTGCTCCTCGGCTGACAATTGAAGGGCTGGCCGAACTATTCACGGTGTTCCACGAATGGGAATTTCTGTCGAAGGATCATAAACGGCGGCTCTTACAGTGCGTAACACCGGCAATTCACGTCAAGGACTACCACGTTAAAGGCCTCTCGTTGTTAGCGGAATCGTTCGGTCACGATGATGTAAGACACATGGGCAGGGATTCATGGCTGCGGCCAGCATGAAGCGCGCGGGAAAGGTGAGCGTCATGGCAGCGCGCGCGATGGTGACCATGCCGTCTTCGAGCGGCTGGCGCAGGACTTCCAAAACGTTGCGCTGGAATTCCGGCAGCTCGTCGAGAAACAGCACGCCGTTGTGCGCCAGGCTGACCTCTCCGGGCCGCGGCATCGCGCCGCCGCCGATGAGCCCCGCGTCGGAAATGGTGTGATGGGGCGAGCGAAACGGCCGCACGCCCAACAAGCCCGCTCCCGCTTCCAGAACTCCTGCCACGCTGTGAATCTTGGTGGTTTGAATCGCTTCGTCGAAAGTCAGGGAAGGCAAAATGGTGGGGATGCGCTTGGCCAGCATGGTCTTGCCCGCGCCGGGCGGCCCGATCATCAGGATGTTGTGCCCGCCCGCGGTGGCCACCTCGATGGCGCGCTTGGCGTGGAGTTGGCCCTTCACGTCGCGGAAATCCACGGAGTATTGCCCGGCCTGAGCCAGCATTTCGCCCGTGTTGACGTGCGTGGGCTTGAATTCGCGCGTCTCGTTGATCAAGTCCAGCACTTCCGGCAGCGCGCGAAGCCCGAAGACATGTACGCCCTGCACCACGGCGGCTTCCGCGGCGTTTTCGTGCGGCAGCACCAGCTTGCGCAGGCCCTTCTGCCGCGCCATCGTGGCGATGGAGAGCGCGCCTTTGATGGGCCGCAGGCTGCCGTCCAGCGAAAGCTCGCCGAGAAAGACCATGTCTTTCAGCTCGCTCTTCAGCAACGCGCCGGTGGTTCCCAGAATTCCTAGCGCGATGGCGAGATCGAATCCTGAGCCTTCTTTCTTGACGTCCGCAGGCGCCAAATTCACCGTGATGTTCTGCCAGGGGAATTCCAAACCGCAGTTCTTGATAGCGGATTTGATGCGCTCGCGGCTTTCGCGCACTGCGGCGTCCGGAAGTCCGACAGTAGTGAAAAAAGGCTGGCCGGCAGTGATGTCCACTTCCACTTCCACCAAGTAGGCATCAATGCCAAAGACGGCGGCGCTTAAAGTTTTGAAGAGCATGAAGGCAACTCAGTGTCGTAAGGGCAGGCATTATACCAGAGCAAGTCGCGCGGATAAGGAAAACGGTGACGGCCAGAAAGTTGCGGTTCAGGCTCCAAGGTGCCCGCTGTCAGTTGCAATACGTTGCCTCAGGTGGGAGAATGTTGCTCCATAACCCCTCAGGATATTGGAAGGAGGATTTATGCCATCGACACGTTACGTGGCAGTTCCCGGTAGCGAACGCACGCCCATGCCCGGCGCCTCTAGGTTACGCCTCTGCGACCCGAAGGAATCCGTGCAGGCAACCGTGATGTTGCGCGCGCGCAAGCGGCCGAAAGGCGTTAGACCCCTCGAGCGCATGATCGCGAGCGGAGAACGCCTGAGCCGCAGCCAGTATGAAGCCCGATACGGCGCCGACCCGCAGGATGTGAAGAAGGTGCAACAGTTCGCACGCGCCCACAAACTGAAAATCTCTAACGTAAATCGCGGCGCGCGCACCCTCATGCTTTCGGGGCCGGCCGCTTCTTTCAACAAAGCCTTTCAGGTGGATTTGGCCCACTACGAAAGTCCGCAAGGAACGTATCGCGGGCGCACCGGCCCGGTGTCAGTTCCCGCCGCGCTCAAGGGAGTGATTCTCGGCGTGCATGGACTCGACAACCGGCCCCACGCGCGGCCGCACTTTCGACTGTCATCCGCCGCACGCGGCGCCGCCCACCCGCACGCCGCGGCGCAATCCGTTTCCTACACGCCGCTTCAAGTTGCCCAATGCTACGACTTCCCATCCGGTGTGAATGGGCAGGGCCAGACCATCGGAATCATCGAGCTCGGTGGTGGATTCACCCAATCCGACCTGAGTTCCTATTTCAGCAAGCTGGGAGTTTCACCCGCCCCCAGCGTAACGGCCGTATCGGTGGACGGCGCCGAGAATCAGCCGACGGGAAGCACCAACGGCCCGGATGCGGAAGTTATGCTGGACATCGAAGTGGCCGGAGCCGTTGCGCCCGGCGCGAACATCGTGGTTTATTTCGCGCCTAACACCGACTCAGGATTTCTGGACGCCATCAACCAGGCGGTGGGCGACAAACAAAACAACCCCTTGGTGATTTCCATCAGTTGGGGCGGGCCGGAATCCACATACACATCGCAGTCGCTGCAGTCCTACAACTCCGCGCTGCAATCCGCGGCAGCCGTGGGCGTGAGCGTTTGCGTTGCGGCCGGTGACAATGGCTCGACGGACGGCGTTACCGACGGCCTTCAACACGTCGATTTTCCCGCCTCCAGCCCCTACGCTCTCGCTTGTGGTGGAACGCACCTGATCGCCCGCGGCAGCACCATCACGACCGAGAGTGTTTGGAACGACCAGCCCTCGGATGGGGCCACGGGCGGCGGAATCAGCGCAACTTTTCCGCTCCCCACCTGGCAATCGAGCGCGCACGTGCCTCCCTCGGTAAATCCCGGGAGTTTTGCCGGCCGCGGACTTCCCGATGTTTCGGGTGACGCCGACCCCGACACGGGATATCAAGTTGAAGTGGATGGTACGAACACGGTGGTGGGCGGAACCAGCGCTGTGGCGCCGCTGTGGGCCGGCCTGATTGCGCGCTTCAATTCAGGACTGAAGTCCTCCGTCGGCTATTTGAACCCCACAATCTACCAGCAGCTCTCAGCAATGGCCGGGACATTCCACGATATTACCAGCGGTAATAACGGCGCCTACCAGGCCGGACCGGGATGGGACGCCTGCTCGGGCTGGGGCAGCCCCAACGGAGCCGCGATTTTCCAGGCGCTCACAGCCGCGCCCGCAAGTGCGCCTTCTGCGCGGCCTGCCCCTACTTCCGGAAAGAAGAAACGCAAGCGGCGGTAGGCAGACGTGGCAGGGCCATCCGAAGATGCGAGAGCATCCGCAGTGGGGGCGGCCCTCGTGGCCGCCCCAGGGCAACCGCGAGGGTTGCCCCGGGTCCAAATCTCCACACCTTCGGAAATCCGTGCCACGAAATCTGCAAGGAGGGATGCCATGGCGTCCACACACACGCTCATCGTGGAACCTGACGACGGCCGTACTGCAGTTCTCCAGGCTTTGAACGCCGCGACGAAGACGATTGACCTGACGATTTACGAACTCAGCGATCCGCAGATCATGGCCGCGCTCGAATCGGCGCATTCGCGCAAAGTCGCCGTGCGCATTCTTTATAACTGGAATTCCTTCACCACTCGCATGAGGCAGACCGACATCACGCCGGCGATTCAGAAGTTGACTCAGGCGGGAATCCAGTGCAAGCCCGCCCCCGCGACTTTCGAGGTGACTCACGAGAAAGCCTTCGTGATTGATGGATCGACCGCCATCGTGGAAACCTTCAACCTGACCTCCCAGTATTTCGGTGGCACGCGGGATTTCGGGATCATCACCACGGTTCCGGCGGAGGTCGCGGAAATCGCGGCGGTGTTCGAGGCTGATTGGGCGAATACGTCGATCACACCCAAGGTGCCGTCGCTCGTCTGGAGCCCGGTCAATTCGAGCGCCAAGCTGACGGCGCTCATCGCCGACGCCAAGCATACTCTCAATATCTACTGCGAAGAGCTCGATGATCCCGGCACGCTGGGTGCCATGGTGGCTGCCGCCAAGCGGGGCGTGCAGGTGCGCTTCATCGCCGCCGTCCTTAGCGGTGAAGGCAAGGTGAACGGCAACGCGCGAGGCGTTACCTACCTCCGAAACGGAGGCGTGAATGCCGTCTGCAAATCCTTCCTCTATATTCACGCCAAGATGGTCCTGGCTGATTTCGGGACGGCGAGCGCCCAGGCCTTTATCGGCTCGGAAAACTTCACCTGCGTGTCGCTCACCAAGAACCGCGAGTGCGGAATCATCGTGACCGATACAGCGATTCTGCAGCGGCTGAATTCCATTTACACTTCCGACTGGGCGCAGGCCAGCGTATCCGTCATAGCCGACCACACGCCGCTTACAGCTTGCAACGCGGACGCCAGCGCGCCCGTATCCCCCACGACCCCACCGGCGCGACAGAAAGCCGAACGAATCTCTGTGGCGAGCAAATCCAAGACACGCGAACGCCACTAACTCCGATATAGAGAGGCGGGTCAATGAATCCTCGGCTGCCGCAGACACCCGTTTTCGGCGTCTGCGATTTCCAGGGAGAGGAGTCGCTTCGAGAGATCGCGGACTCCCAGGGGAAGGCGTCTGCGCCATCCCGCGCACGCGTCAAGGTTCCGCCGGATTCAGCTTCGCGAGCTCGCGGCGGGCATCAAGATACTTGGGATCGAGCTGCAAGGCCGTTTGAAATTCGCGGACCGCTTCGTCTTTCTGGTTCTGCGCGGCGGCGAGCAGGCCGAGTTGATAATGCGCTTCGGCCGAGCGCGGATTAGCGGCAAGCGCCGCGCGAAAGTGCTGAGCGGCTTCGGCGCTCGCGTGACGATGCGCGGCGAGCAGGCCAAGTCCAAAATGCGCCTCGTAGTCCTGGGGCGCGAAGGTGAGCAGATGCTCGAACTCTGCCGCGGCCTGAATCAAATCGCCGACGGCCAGCCAGACGTCGCCCAGCAATTCCTCCGCTTCCACATTGTGCGGGTCCAGCGCCAGCGCCGCTTTGAGCTGATTTGCGGCCTCAAGGTAACGATGCAACCCGATCTCCGAGCGCGCCAGGTCGAGATGCGCGGGCAGATTGCGCGGATCATTGGCGAGGATTCCCTGGAACTCCGCCACGGCTTCTTCCGCGTGTCCGGTGCGCGCCAGATGCCCCGCCAGCAGATAGCGCTTGAACTCAAACAGCCGGTCTTTGGGATCAACGCCCGAATCGTCAAGCGCAGGGTGGGCCGAAGTGATGGCAAGGTAACCGAGGGAGCGCAGACTCTCCACCGCGCCGGGCGCAATCGTCGTGCCGGCCGAGGAAGGCTGCGAACGATAGGTTGCTTCCAGCCCTGCCAGCCGCTCGCGGTAAGACGCGGCTAGAGCCAATTCGCCCGGCAACAGATTGTGGAGTTCCGAGGGATCGTGCTTCAAGTCATACAGCTCGGGATGAGGCGCGTCAATGTACTGGAAATCTCCCCGACGGAGACTCTTAAGCACGGCCCAGCCGAATTTGTCATGCGCGTAGGAGCTCTCGCTGTAAACGTCACGCGGAGCAGTTTCCCCGCCCTGTGCAAGCTCCAGCAGGCTGTGACCGCAGAAGCTGGACGGCGAGGGAATTCCCAGGAAGCTCAGAATCGTTGGAGCAACGTCGATCAGACCGGCAGGCGCCTCCACGGAGCCGGAAACCGGAAATTGGAAACTGGAAACTGGCCCCGAATTTCCAGTTTCCGATTTCCAGTTTCCAGTTTCTATCGGCCAGTGAAAGATCAGCGGCACGTGCAGCGTGCTGCGATAGATGAAGTACCCGTGGGTGTTTTCGCCGTGATCGCCCAGGCTCTCGCCGTGGTCGGAAAAGAGCACGACGAGCGCGCGACGATCGAGGCCTGAACGCGCGAGGAAATCGAAGAAGCCGCCCATCGAATCATCCACGTAAGCCAATTCCTGGTCGTACTCGCTTTGGGGTGCGCGGGCACGATAGGCGGCGGGCGGGTTGTAGGGCTCATGAAGATCGAAGAGATGAATGAAAACGAAAAACGGGGCGCTGGAATTCTGCTCCAGCCAGTGCTGCGCACTTTGCAACACCTGGGCCGCAGGCCGCTTCAGGTCGAGCGCGGCGTTCACCCCTTGCGATTCAAACGGGCTGTCGTAAGTCTGGAATCCCTGCGCCAGGCCGAAGCGGCGCGCGAGAAAGTATCCGCCGATGAATGCGGCGGTGGAATACCCGCGCGAGGCAAGAACCGTTGCCAGCGTCACCGCTCCCGGCGCCAGAATCTGCGCGTTCTCGCGAATGCCGTTGGCAAAGGGATATGTGGAGGTGAAGAGCGAGACGTGCGAGGGCAGCGTGATGGGCGCCTGGCTGCTGATCTCCGCGAAAAGCGTTCCGCCGCGAGCCAGCGAATCGATGTGAGGGGTTTTGAGCCGCGAATAGCCGTAGCAGCTCAGATGGTCAGCGCGCAGCGTATCAACGGAGATGAGAATGACGGGAGTAGGTCCAGCCGTCCCCCCCGGGCTCGCTGTTGCAAGCGGTGTCGATGCCGGCAAAATTGCCAGCAACAAGAAAGACAGGATTGCGGAACAGCGTGCCCAGCGCATCCTCACATGATAATCGACGAACAGAGCGAACAGAAAGGCCGGCGAGAACACAAGCTAAGGCAGCGCCGCGAGCACGGCGTCAGCCACGCGCACTGCGGGGAGGATGGCTGCGGGCTCATGAACGCGCACAACGTGAGCGCCGCCCAGAATGGCAACCGTCACGGCGGCGGCATCACCTGTCGCCAAATCGCTTTTGCTTCTTACATCGCGCCCGGAAATCCGACGGGCAGCAGCTCCCATGGGCCAGTAATGCGCTCCCGCGCGCGGCATTCGCTCCGGCTCTTCGCCTGCGACAATCGCCTGCACGAAGGACTTTCGCGAGGCGCCCAGAAGGATGGGAAGGCGGAAATGGCGAAGCCGGTCCAGAGCGGAGAGGATCTCATAGTTTTGCCGCCGGGCCTTGCCGAAGCCCAGTCCGGGATCGAGGATGAGCTGCGAGCGAGGCACTCCGGCGGCGAGGGCCCTGCGAATGGAGCGATCGAGCTCACGCGAGATCGTGAGCCAGATGTCGCGCGCGAAGGGCCCACGCTGCATGGTGGCGGGCCGGCCGCGCAGGTGCATCAGGATCAAGGGCGTGCCGCGCCGCCGCGCCACATCCGCGAGCCCCGCATCGAAGCGCAGACCGCTGACGTCGTTCACAATGTCCGCACCCGCCTCGCATGCCTGTTCGGCGACTTCCGCCTTGGTGGTGTCAATGGAAATGGGGATGTCCGGCAACTTGCGTCGAAGGCCGCGAATGACGGGAAGCACGCGCCGCAGTTCCTCCACGGCGGAAACGGGCTGAGCGCCCGGCCGGGTGGACTCTCCACCTACGTCGATCCAATCGGCGCCCTGCCCGGCAAGCTGAAGACCCTGGGCGATGGCCCGAGCGGGATCGAGGTAACGGCCACCGTCGGAGAAGGAATCCGGAGTGACGTTGAGCACGCCCATAATCAGGGTGCGCTCACCGAGCGCCACCTTGCGCCCACGGATCGTGATATCAAGGTTTGCCCGGGGGGTCATGGTTACACGAGCTTCTACTTATGCCCCAAAGATCTGCGCATAAACGACCGCGCCAAGGATTCCGCCGATGATCGGGCCAACTATCGGCACCCAGCAATACCCCCAATCGGAGCTGCCTTTACCCGGAATGGGCAGCAAGGCATGAGCAATGCGCGGCGCGAGGTCGCGCGCGGGGTTAATGGCAAATCCCGTGGGCCCGCCCAGCGAAAGTCCGATGGACAGGATGAGAAGTCCCACAAGGATTCCCACCCAGGCGCTCTGGCCGCTCGGCGCGTTGGCGACGATGGCAAGTATGCCGAACACCAGGATGAAAGTCCCGATGGCCTCCGTGAGCAGGTTCAACGGATAGTTGCGAATGGCCGGAGCGGTGGAGAATACGGCGAGTTTTGCGGCCTTGTCCTCCGTTCCTCCCCAATGCGCCAGATAGGCGAGCCACACCACGATGGCGCCAATGAAGCCTCCCACAAATTGCGCGGCCAGGTACTTGGGGACCTCGCTCCAGGGAAACTTGCCGATCGATGCCAGACCCAGCGTGACCGCCGGGTTCAAATGCCCACCGCTAATCCGTCCCGAAGCATAGACGCCAAATGCCACCGCCAAACCCCACCCCGTGCTGATCACGATCCAGCCGGAATTCTGGGCCTTGGATTTGCTCAACAGCACCGCGGCCACTACTCCATCCCCCAACAGAACCAGAAGCAAGGTCCCCACCAACTCCGCCATAAACGTGTTCATGCGCCCCCTCCATTTGTAAGTTATTACGCCACTGGGATGGGCAAGAGTATAGTCCTGCAAGGGCAAAATTGCTTGGGGAAAAAGGGGACTCGGAAATCCCGCGTGCACCGAAAGTCAAGATCCGAAAATTGCGCTGGCAAGCAAATTTATTCCAGGGGGCAAGGCACTTTCGTCAACTTCGAAGTTCGCTCACGCCGGCTGGGGACGCTCGCGCGGCGGAAGGCCGGAGGGCGGCGAGGGCTGCGGTTTGAGCACCTGCACCGTCTCCGAAGGCGGCAATGGTGGTTTGAGGCGGACGAGTTCAGGCAAAGGCTTGCCTTCTATCAGCAGTTTCACTTCGCTGGCGTCGAGCACTTCGCGTACCAGCAGGGCTTCCGCAATGCGCACCAGGACTTCGCGGTTGGTAGTGAGGGCTTCGTGCGCGCGGGCGTAACCCGTGCTCACGAATTTTTTCACTTCCTGGTCAATCTTGATGGCTGTGTCTTCGCTGAAGTCGCGCTGCGTCGCCAGGTCGCGCCCCAGGAAGATTTCCTGCTGGTTCTTGCCGAATGCCAGCGGCCCAAGATCCGACATGCCCCACTCGCAGACCATGCGGCGGGCGACTCCGGTGGCCTGTTCGATGTCGTTACCGGCGCCGGTCGTAATATGATTCAAGAAAATCTCTTCCGCCGCTCGCCCGCCCATCATAATGGCAAGCTGCGATTCAAGGTAATCACGCGTGTAGGTGTGCTTGTCATCGAGGGGCAATTGCATGGTGACGCCCAAAGCCATTCCGCGCGGAATAATGGTGACTTTGTGCAGCGGGTCGGCGTGGGGAACCAGAGAGGCCACCAGCGCGTGCCCGGCCTCGTGATAAGCCGTGTTGAGCTTTTCCTCATCGGACAGGATCATGGATTTGCGCTCGGCGCCCATGAGCACTTTGTCCTTGGAGGTTTCGAAATCGGCCATCATCACGGTCTTGCGATTCTGGCGGGCGGCCAGCAATGCCCCCTCGTTAATCAGATTCGCCAGGTCGGCGCCGGAAAAACCGGGCGTCCCGCGCGCCAGCACGGAAATATCCACGTCCTCGGCCAACGGAATTTTCTTGGTGTGAACTTTCAGGATGGCTTCCCGCCCGCCCACATCTGGCCGCGGCACCACCACGCGGCGGTCGAAGCGGCCGGGGCGCAGAAGCGCAGGGTCCAGCACGTCAGGCCGGTTTGTAGCGGCGATGAGGATGACGCCTTCGTTCGATTCGAAGCCGTCCATTTCCACGAGCAATTGATTGAGCGTCTGCTCGCGCTCATCGTGTCCGCCGCCCAGACCCGCGCCGCGATGCCGGCCCACGGCGTCGATTTCATCAATGAAGATGATGCACGGAGCATTCTTCTTGCCCTGCTCGAACAGGTCGCGCACGCGCGAAGCGCCCACGCCCACAAACATCTCCACAAAGTCCGAGCCGGAGATGGAGAAGAAAGGAACATTGGCCTCACCGGCGATGGCGCGCGCCAGCAAAGTCTTGCCCGTACCCGGCGGCCCCACCAGTAGCACGCCCTTGGGAATTCGTCCCCCCAGCTTTTGGAATTTCTGCGGCTCGCGCAGGAATTCAATTATCTCCTGCAACTCTTCCTTGGCCTCTTCCACACCTGCCACGTCCTTGAAGGTCACTTTCTTCTGTTGGGTGGAAAGCAGCCGGGCACGGCTCTTGCCGAAGGACAAGGCCTTGTTGCCTCCCGACTGCATTTGGCGCATGATGAAGATCCAGATTGCCAAAATCAGGATCAGAGGAAGTCCATTGGCAAGCCAGGTCACCCAGGACGACCCGGAGCTGTCCTTAATTGTGGTGTTGACGTTCTTGTCTTGCAGTTCCTTATAAAGGTCGGGATAGTTCGTGGGAACGGCGCTGCTAAAGCGTGAGTTGTCCTTCTTGAGCGTTCCCGAAACGTCGCTGCCCGTTATGGTCACATCGCGGACGTTGTCCTTCGAGACCTCCGTCATGAACTGGGTGAAAGTCAGGGCCTGAACCTTATCGCCCGTACTCGATTTCACCACCGCCCAAATCAATAGGGCAGTAACCGCCATCACGACCCAAAATATGATGTTCTTCACAGCCGAGTTCACGGACCGCCCTCCTACTCCCCCCGGACCGAACTGAGTGGGGCCCTGGCCCCGCTTATTTAGATGCTTCCCAGCTTCCCCTCGCTTCATGCCGCCGGAACTTCTATTATGCAACCTTACATTATGCAACCTTGGCGAGGAAAGGCAAGTTGCGATACTGCTCCCGGACTCCAAGTCCATAGCCGACGATGAATCGGCCGGAAAGCTTGAATCCGGCGTAATCCACCGGAATATCCGTCTTTCGCTCGTCAGCCTTGTCCAGCAGCGTGGCGATGCGCAGGGAAGAGGGGCTTTGCGCCAGCAGCATCCGGCACAAATGTTCCAGCGTAACCCCCGACTGAAGCACGCCCTGTACGATCAGCAACTCTTTATCGGCCGCCTCCACGGGCGGTATAAACATGATCTCCCTCATGTGCAGCGTGCCGGCATCGCTGTCCCGAACCTGCGAGCGGACAAAGGAGCAATCCACGGGAATGGTAAGGGCGCGCACCAGATCCGCCATAAAGATGAAGCAATCCTCCAGAATTCCCACGACATGCAGGGTCTTGCCGGCGTAATCCTTGCTGATCTGGCGGGCCATTTCGCGCACCCGCCTGCGAATGTCCTTTTCGCTCACCACGATCTTGAGGTTCTTGCCAGCGTCGTTGGCACGATGAGTTGGATGGCTTTTCTTGGGTTTGGTTGCAGAGCGTTTTTTCATACCGGCTTTTTCCGAGCGGCCTGCGGCGGCCGCATAGTTTCCTCCTCCACGATGAGCACCTGCCGCGTCTGGTCCGTCGCTGCCGCTTCCCTGCCGGGTGGAAATCCTCGCATCCACACGATCTCGCCCGCACAAACCAAAATGGGCCAACTCTTCCGCCGGCCCTCCGGGATCTTCCTCTCGCGAAAAAGCTCTTTCAGCTTGCGGCGCCCTCGGCTACCCAAAGTACAAAAACTATCCCCCGCCCGCCAGTTGCGCAGCACCAATTCTCCGCGCAACTTTTGCGGGTCAAGTGCCTCGAGCTTATTGGAATTATACCCCTTGCCGGCGTCCTCGCGACTAAGAATTTTGAAATGAAACGTGCAATTCAACTCACGAACCAACGTCTCACCCGGAATGGTCACGGGAATGGAAAACCCCCCCTGGGCAGGCTCCTCGCCCTGCGCCGACACCACCAGCCAGGAAAACTCTTTGCGAACCAGCGTGCGACCGGGCAGGGTTTGGACTTTGCCGCTCTGTGCCTCGGCCGCGAAGTGCCGCAAAGCCTCGATATGCGCGTGGGTGAGGCTGTGCAATGAGCCACGAACCGCCATCAGCATCTGCCGCAAAACCCGGCGCGCCACGGCAGGCGGGAACTCCAGCAGAGCCCGAGCGGGAATGCGCTCCTCACTGCCCTCTCGCAAGCGCCAGGGATGCGCACGCTCGCGGGCCAGGCGTTCGAGGCAGGCTTCGTCATCGCGGGCGCGCTCCGCAAATCGGTTAAGCAGCGAGACGATTTCCGGGTTGTACTGCTTGGCCAGCAGAGGCAGCAGCTCCGCGCGCACTTTATTGCGTCGCAGCCGGACGTTGAGGTTCGAAGAATCCACCCGATAGGCGAGTCCGCGCGCGGAAATTTCCCGCA
>JASHSC010000640.1 GCA_030036915.1 Terriglobia bacterium | reverse complement strand
GCAGGGCGACCGGTTCGCGGGACGCTACCGCGCCATCAGGGTTTCCGCTGAAGTGGTGGAAGCGGTGGAGGATCCTCCCTGGCAAGCGCACCCACCGCCCTTGCGAGCGCCTCCGGAAATTCCGGCAGTGCTCACAGCCTCGGCTCGCGCGAGGCCAGGAAACTTAGCCGAGGAAGACTGCATAGAATGTGAATCCTATGGCGAAGGAGAAGTGTCTCGAAAATCTCCGCGCGATTCTTCGATGGGCGGCGAGATGATTCCCCAGATCACCTCAATGCAGGGGCGATTCGATGAGAAGGGGCGCAAAGTCGCGGCGGCTGTTGATGACACTTCGCATGCTTCGCTCGTGAAAAAGAACGACGTCTCAGCAGACGCTCCAACGTTTGTTTTTGAGACGCTCGGTTACGTTCAGACGCAGGATGGGGAGACACGGGCGATCGTCGCCGATGAATCGGAACTATATTTGGTAAAGCAGGGGGAGACGTTTGCGGGCCAATACCGGGCAATCAGCGTCGATCCTACCCTGGTGTTGGCCGCGCGGGAACCGGGCGGGAAGGACGCGGGAATCATGCAATCTTTCCAGGCAGAGTTCCAAGGCGAGGCTGCATCCAAGGAAACTGAGGGTTTATCGCAGTTTCCCCTGTCCGAGTTGGCGAACTTGCAAGCTGTGCATGCCAATCGCGCCTTAGGCGCTCCAAGCACCACCGACCTGGGCCCGGCTTATCTCAACTATTCGCTGACCGGGGCCGAGTTCGATTCACAATTTTTCATGGCTGGGAATCCCCACGCGGGATTTTGATTCCGGCTACGGGAGTGAGGGATGGTCATTAAAAACGTCCGGCGAATAGCGGTATGGGCATTAGCCGCATCCTGCCTGAGTTGCGGGGGGGGGGCAAGTGTCGCTTACCGGGAGGGCCGCAAGGCCGAGGACCGGAAGGACTGGGACACGGCTTTGGTGGACTATGAAAAGGCCAAGGCGACCGACCCTTCCAACTCCCTGTATATCCTCCATGAGCAGGAAGCCCGGACTCATGCCAGCCTGCTCCACCTTAAGAACGGACGGATGTTGTTAAAACAGGACCGGCCTGACCAAGCAGCAGGCGAGTTGCAGAAAGCAGCGCGCATTGACCCCTCCAACATAGCCGCTCAGCAGGAACTCGACGCCCTTCTGACCAAGCAGGCGGAGGCCAAGAAAGCTCATACCGAGGCCATCCAAAAGGCCTTGAAGGCCAGCGACGAAGACAATGAGACCGGAATCATCAAGCTAAAGCCCCTCTCCGAAGCCCCCATCGTCCACTTCCACTTCACCGGAGACAGCAAACAGGTCTTTACGACCTTGGCCAAGCTGGCGGGGATTAACGTGGCTTTCACCGCGGACTTCATTCCCAAGACCCTTAGCGAGGACTTGGTGAACATCAAGCTGGAAGACGCCCTGAACCTTGTCGCCATGCAAACGCGGACGTTCTGGAAGGCGGTGACGTCCAACACCATCCTCGTAGTTCCCGACACCACTCCCAATCGGCAGCTCTACGATACCCAGGTAGTGAAGGCGATTTACTTGACGAATCCCCTGCCCGCGGCGGACCGCACGGCCATTACCACGGCCCTCAAGACCGTGTTGAGATTGCAATGGGTGGTAGACAATCCCGATGCCAACGCGATCATTATTCGTGACACCCCGGCCAAGGTGGCGGAAGCCGAACAACTGATTCGGAGATTGGACCGCGGCAAAGCCGAGATCCTGATTGACATCAGTATTGTGGAGGCTGACCGCGACCGGATTCGTGACTTGGGATTGAGCCCGGCCACCGTCAATACCTCCACGGGCACGATTACTCCCGGAATCGAGGGGGGTGCGGCCTTTGCGCCGACCACGACAGTTTCTGGCACGACGACTACTGCCAGTTCGGTGGCAATCAACACCCTGGGTTTGTCGGATTATGCCGTGGCGCTCCCGGGGGCGACCGCGGAAGCGATCCTGAGCGATAACAAAACCCGCATCCTGCAGAGCCCGGAGATCCGCGTGACGGACGGACAAGAGGCCAAACTGAAAATCGGCAGCCGGATTCCCTATGCGCAGGGCAGCTTCTTACCCTCCCTGGGGGCAACCACGACGTCTTCCTCGGGTTCGGTGGGACTGCTGGCCAGCACGCAGTTTCAATTCCAGGACATCGGTGTGAACCTTGACCTGACGCCCCACCTGCTTGCCGATGGCGAAGTGGCCGTGCACGCCAAAATCGAGATCATGTCTTTGGGCGCGTCCATCACGGTGGGCGGCCTGAGTGAACCGACTTTCGGACAGCGCACCATTGAGGACGATTTCCGCTTGGAGGAAGGCGAGGTGAATCTGTTGGGCTGCCTCATTCAAAGTACATTGACCAATGACGTTCAGGGCGTTCCCGGGTTGGGTGATATTCCGCTTTTCCGCTACCTGTTTTCCCAGGAAGCGCATGAGGTGAACGATCAGGAAGTGCTGGTGATGGTGACGCCGCGGGTGATCCGCCTGCCCGAACCGTCGACCGCCGAGGGTGCTGCGACTGTTTCTGCAGGGGGTGGCGGCGAGGAGCCCGGCGGTCCCGGCGGTATGGAGGGCCAACGCCCCTTCGGGCTTCCCAATCCGCAGAATCCCCAAGCTCCCCCTCCTTAGTCATGGGACCGAAGATGACAAAGCAACGCAATCGATTTTCAGACGAAGCGTTCATGCTCATCGAGCTGATCGCCGCGATCACCATTCTGCTCGTGTTGACCACGCTCTGCCTGCCGCTGGCGCGCAATCAGATTATCCGGGGGCGGGAGACCGAGCTTCATGAAGACTTGCGCATGATGCGCGAGGCGATTGATCGATATAAAGCGTATTCTGACCAAGGAATGATCCCCATCAAAGTTGATGGCTTTGGCTACCCTCCTGATCTCCAGACCTTGGTTGACGGCGTGCCGGTTAAAGGGTCTGCCAAGGGCAAATACCGGTTCCTTCGCAAGATTCCCGTCGACCCCATGACCGGAAATCCCGACTGGGGCCTGCGCTCCATGCAGGATGACCCCAATTCCAAATCCTGGGGAGGCGAAAACGTCTACGATGTCTATTCGAAAAGTACGGGAACGGCATTGGATGGGACAATGTATGCGAATTGGTAGTCCGCGTGAAATTCGAATATCGAAATTCGAAACTCGAGATTCGAGAGCCGCCGCCGGTGGATTTACTCTGATTGAGCTCATGGTGGTGCTGGTCTTGATCCTGATTCTCGCAAGCTTTGCCATGCCCATGTATCATGTCGCCGTGGTCCATGCCCGCGAAGCGGTTTTGCGCGATGACTTGTTCACCATGCGCAAGCTGATCGACCAATACACCATTGACAAGCAACAGCCTCCCACCTCCCTGGATGACCTGGTGGAGGCAGGATACTTGCGGGGCGGGTTGCCGGTGGACCCCATGACGGAATCAAACGAAACATGGAGAGCGGATATCGAAGATGTGCCCATCAGCGCTGACCAATCCACCAGCGGCGTTGTGGACGTGCATAGCGGGTCGGACGACGTTTCCCTGGATGGCTCGGCCTATAGTAGTTGGTGAGAAGTAGTGAAGGCCGATGCATGGAGAGCGTGGAACTCCTGATTGTGTAGTGCGCGATGAGGGCAGGAAGTAGTTGCAGGGATCTCACCGTCCTCGGACTCAATATGAATCCGAAAAGCAAATTACAGGGATGCTTCGCATCAGGGTTCATGACTCGTTCCAATTGCAGGACACTTCTGAGTCTTTACCTTTAGCCTTTACACTTTCTTGCCATGGCTGAGTTTGTTTGCAAAATCGGGACGGATGCCGGGCGCGTGCTGACGCAGACGGAGGAAGCCCGCTCAGAGGACGAACTCCGCCAGCGGCTGCGGGCACAAGGGTATCTGATCTTCTCTATTCGCGCGAAAGACCTGTTGAGCTTTCAGGGCAAGACGGCGCGCCCGGGAAAAATTCCTCCGGATGAATTCCTGATTTTCAACCAGCAGTTTCTCACCCTTTCCAAGTCCGGATTGCCGTTGCAGAAATCGCTGGAATTGCTGGCACACCAGACCCGCAGCCCTGCGCTGCGCCTGGCCATTGAAGGCGTGCGAGACAAGGTGCGATCCGGCGCCTTGCTTTCGGAGGCGTTTGAATCCACCGGCAGCTTTCCCAAGATTTACTGCGCCACGGTGCGGGCGGGAGAACGCAGCGGCAGCCTGGACAAAGTGCTGACCCAATACCTGAGTTACCAGAAGCAGTCGCGGGGTTTCCGCAAGAAGTTCATTTCCGCCCTGATCTACCCTGCCATATTGTTGATTGTATTGGGCATCCTGGTGACGCTGGTCGTCACTTTCATTGTGCCGCAGTTTGCGAAGCTCTACGCGGATATGGATGTGGAGCTACCGAGGATCACCACTTTCACCATTTCCGTCGCCATGCAGATCAAGCACTACTTTTTGCTGATCCTCCTGGTGATCGCCAGCGTGGTGCTGCTGTTCAGGACGGCATCGCGCTCCGCCAAGGCTCGGCTGGCCTGGGAACGCTTGAAATTCAAGCTGCCGGTGGTGGGCGGCCTCCTGCTAAAGTTTTCCGCGGCAGAGTTTGCGCGCACTCTGGCGGTGCTCTTGCAGGGCGGAACGCCCATCGTCGCAGCGCTGGAGACGGCCAAGGGCTCGGTCAGCAGCCCATGGCTTGCCATTGCCATCGGCCAGGCGAAAGAGGAAGTCGCGGCGGGGAAGGAGCTTAGCGCAAGCCTCCGCATGAGCGGTTTCTTTCCCCCCATCGCCCTCGATATGATGGAAGTGGGTGAAACTACCGGCGCTATGGCCAACATGCTCGAAGCCCTGGCGGAATTCTTTGAGGAAGATGTGGCGATTGACCTCGAAACCCGGCTTTCTCTGGTCGGCCCAGTCATGATTGCGCTGATCGCCGTTATTGTTGCATTCGTGTTGATCGCTTTTTATATGCCACTGTTTTCGATGGCCTCCCAGATCCATTAGGGAGGTAAGGCTCGTAGGGGCGGTTCGCGAACTGCCCGGGCGCGACGCGCCTGGGATTCCGAACGCCGATTTCCGCAACTAGAAGTAGGAGGCAGATTTTGCCCGAAACCATTGTCGACGCCAAAGAGTTGGAAGCCGCGCGGAAGCTGGCGGCGCGCTATCAATTCCAGTTTGTGGACCTGCGTGACTCACGCCCCGACGCTGATTTGCTGCGCACCATTCCGCTCGAACTGATGCTCCATTATGAATTTCTGCCTTTGGAGGGGAAGGACCATGACCTGGTGATCGTCGTAGCGGACCCCACCAACCTGACTCGCCTCGACGAGCTCGAAATCAAACTTGACCGGCATTTGGTGGTGCGCGTCGCGGCGCCCAGCCAGGTGCGCGATTTCCTGAAGCGAACCGAACCTTCGCAGCGCGTATTGGATGATGCCACGGAAGAATTCCGCCTGGACGTTATTCGCGAGGAGGAAGCGGCGGGTGAAGGTCTTTCGCTCGAGCACCTGGTGGACGAGGACCGCGATGTGAGTCCCATGATTCGCCTGGTGGACTCCATCATCTTCGCCGGCCTTGAGCGGCGGGCGAGCGACATCCACATTGAGAGCCGTGACAACTCCGTCGTGGTGAAGTACCGCATTGACGGAGTGCTTCAACAGGCCATGGCGCCCTTGGCGCGGGAATATCAGTCCAACCTGATCACGCGCATCAAGGTCATGTCCGAATTGGATATCGCGGAGCGCCGTGTTCCGCAGGACGGGCGCTTCCGCGTGCGCTACCGCGGCCGCCCCATCGATTTTCGCGTCTCCATCATGCCTTCTATCCACGGCGAAGATGCGGTGCTGCGCATCCTTGACAAGGAATCATTGCACGAGAAGTTTCACTCGCTGCGGCTGGAGGTTCTGGGGCTGGCGGAGCGGGAAATGCGCGCCTTCCGGCGATTCATCCGCGAGCCCTACGGAATGGTGCTGGTCACGGGCCCGACGGGGAGCGGCAAGACCACCACGCTTTACGCCTCGCTTTCGGAAATCAAATCGGACGAAGATAAGATCATCACCATCGAAGACCCGGTGGAGTATCAGGTGCGCGGTGTCACGCAAATTCCCGTGAACGAAAAGCGCGGGCTTACTTTCGCGCGTGGGCTGCGGTCTATTTTGCGGCACGATCCCGACAAGATCATGGTGGGCGAGATTCGCGACAACGAGACCGCGCAAATCGCCATTCAATCCGCCCTCACTGGACATCTGGTGTTCACCACGGTGCACGCCAACAACGTGGTCGACGTCCTCGGGCGTTTTCTCAACATGGGCGTCGAGCCCTACAACTTCGTTTCAGCTCTGAATTGCATCATGGCGCAGCGGCTGGTGCGAACCATCTGCGGAGTGTGCAAGCGGGAGGCGCAGGTGACTCCGGAACTTATGGAAGAATCGGGATTGAAGATCGAGGAATGGAAGGACGTCACCTTTTATGACGGGGCGGGCTGCCAGGAGTGCAATGAAACAGGCTTCCGCGGCCGCACGGCAATCGGCGAGCTGCTGGCGCTTTCCGACAATATTCGCGAATTGATTCTGGCGAAGCGCCCCACATCGGAAATCCGCCGTGCCGCGCACGCGGAGGGAATGCGCTCGCTCCGGGAGTCGGCCCTGGAAAAAGTCAGGCTCGGTGTGACGACGCTGCGAGAAATCAACAAGGTAACATTTGTGGAGTAGGGGCGGTTCGGAAGCCGTTCCTCGAAGGACGCTGGACTTGAGCTGGAACAAATTGAAAAAACGGTTGGGCCTCGGTGGCGGTTTCCAAACGGCTCGCTTTGTGGCTCCCACATTTGCCCTGGATGTAGAGCCAGGCTATGTGGCGGCCGCACGGCTGAACCCCTCGAAGCGCATTGTCCAAAGCTTTGGGATGAGCGAACTCCCCACCGGCGCCCTGATGCCCTCCGCCAGCAAATCCAACCTGGCGGATCTTGCGGCGGTGCGGCAAACCATTACACAGGTCATTGCAAAGGTAGGCAGCGGCGGAAGCAGGTTGGGCCTGCTGATTCCGGATGTCGTGGCGCGCGTTGCATTGTTGCAATTTGAGACCCTGCCCGACAATTTGGAAGATGCGCAGACTCTTGTGCTGTGGCGAATGCGCGAGTTCCTGCCCTACCCGCCTGAAGAAGCACGCCTGACTTTCCAGGTGGTGGACAAGCAGGCAGGCTCGGTGGAAGTTCTGGTGGTCGCCGTGCGAAGATCCGTGCTGGGCGAGTACGAAGCCGGACTGGAAGGCGTCAACGGCGCTCCCGCGTTGATCCTGCCGGCCAGCGTGGCTTTGCTGCCTCTGCTCTCCGAGGGCGAGGGCGGCCAACTTCTGCTTCACCTCTGCCCCGGCGCGCTGACTGCGGTGGTGGTGGCGTCCAATCGATTGCGCTACTGGAGAACGCGGGCGCTGGACGGCGATTTGGCGGGAAATCTTTCGGAGGTGGCGCGCGAAGCCAGCCGCGTTCTGGCGACCTGCCAGGATAATCTCGGAGTTCAAGTCCAAAACGTCTGGTACTGCGAGCGCACGACTACCGAGGGCGGGCCGGCGGTATCCCAGGCTTTGGCGAAGATCTTGGGTCGGGACCTTCGGTCTTTGCCCGCGAATTTCCTCCCGCCCGCTGGACTGCCCTCCGGGCAGCGCGAGACCTTTGAGCATTTTGGGATGCCCTTTGCGGGGCTGGTGGCAAACCTGAGTTAACGACGATGAAGATAGCTCTCAATCTTTCCCCTCCATCCAGCGCGCGCGACCGCTACGCGCTGGGGTGGGGTATTCCCGCCACGCTCGTGGGGGTGGGGGCAATGATTCTTCTGGGGCGCGCCTCGCTTCGCGAATATCGCGATTACCAGGTGATGCAACGACAGCTTACGGAAGTGCAGAGGCGCGCGGACGATCTGGGCAGGCAGGAGGCGGACCTTCGCAGAAGCCTTGAGGTCCCCGCGGATCAAGACCTGCGGACTCGCATCCACTTTATCAACACACTCATTGCGGAAAGGAAGCTTTCTCTGGCCGAAGTAAGTTCGCGGCTCGCGGGCCTCCTTCCCGAAGACGCCCATCTCACCAGTTTGGCCTTCGCCTCCCCGAAGGAGGCGGGAGGGGATTATTTCGTGCGAATGGGGATTACGGCCAAAGGCGAAGATGCCATCGAGACGTACATCAATGACCTTGAAGATTCGCCGGACTTCAAGGATGTATCCATTGTCAACCAGGGCTTCCAGGAGGATCCCTCGCAGGGTTCGCAGATTAGTCTGGTGTGTACGGCGCGTTACCTGCCGGGAGCGGAAGAGCTGGCGGAAGCGAAGGCCAAGAAAGCCGAAGGTTCGAGGGAGAAGATGGCTCCGGCGAAGAAGGCGGCTCATGAGAAGCCTCCTTCTGAGAAGAAGATGCCGCCCGCAGGAATCGAGAAACCGCCGCGGGGGAAGCCTCCCGCGCCCAGAATGGGAATTCCGAATATGGGGATCAAAGGTGCGCAAAAGCCGACGCCAAATCGTTAATCGAATCTTCGAGGCCATTGGCGCGGGTCTGGTGGCTCTGGACCTGGTGGTTTTCTTTGGGGTTTACCGGCCACTGGGTGATAAGCTTGATATGGAGGCGCGCCGCCAGGACGAGTTGCGGCAATCGATCAGGAAACTCCAGGTGCGTGTGGAAATGCTGAAGAAGTATCAAGCCGCCTTGCCGGAGGTGGCGAAGCAACTTGCGGATTTCACCAACACTCGAATTCCACCGCGCCGCGAAGTATATTCCTCCGCTGACCACCTGGTTCACAAGCTGGCGGACGCTTCGGGGGTCAAGCTAGGCCCGCTGGGGTTCAAGCTCGAACCGGAGCACAAGGATCCCCTGGAGAAATTGGCGCTCGAAATCAACGCTGAGGGACCCTACACCGGCCTGGTGAAGTTCGCACATTCATTGGAAACCGCAGACGAGTTTCTGCTGGTTCGCGATTTCACCTTTACTACGGGCGATAACGCGCCTATCAGCCTAAAATTAACAGCGGACCTTTATCTAACGCCATGAAACTTTCGACCGGAATGGAAAAATGGGGAACCGCCGTGCTGGGTGTCGTTGCAGCGCTGCTGGTGGCCCATCTGGTCTCCGAGTATCGAAGCTGGCAGCCGGGAAATTCCAGCGCACATGCCGCTTCGCCGGTCGTCTCTTCCGCGACCACGGATAAGGCCAACTCCCATGCCGCCGACGATCTCGCTGAATACGATCCCACGGTTCACTTCGATGCCTTAAAGCAACTGGACTCCCGCCCGCTTCCCGATGAAGCCCGCAACCCGTTTGAATATGTGGGCGAAGCCGCCCCGCTGCCGCCCCCGCCCAAGCCCGTACCGGTGATACTTCCTCCCCCGCCTCCCCCGCCTCCTATCAAAGCCATGGGTTACAACGAATTGCCGGGCGGCAAGGGCGAGGCGATGGTGAGTTTCAAGGATGATATGGAAGTCGTCCACGAGGGCGATGTGGTAGGAGAGAAGTATAAGGTTTTGAAAATTACTCCCACATCGATTGAGTTTCAAGATGCCGAAACGCAGAAAACTTTCGAATTGTCGTTCCCGCAGTAGGGCGGGGCGCCACCAGTTCCGAACCGATGGCATGGTGCTGGTGATTGTCATGATTGTGGCCACCCTGATGCTTGTCAGCTTGGCGGCGGCGCTGCCCAGCGTCCTTCAGGAGGGGCGGCGCGAGCAGGAGCAGGAGACGATCTTCCGCGGGACCCAATATGCACGGGCGGTGGCTCTCTTCCATAAGCAGTTTAACCGCTATCCCGTGAACGTCAAGGAGTTGAATGGAACGAATGGGATGAGGTTTCTGCGGCAGGAGTACACGGACCCGCTCGATCCCAAAGGAAAATGGCGCTTCATTCACGTCAATGCCGCGGGTGTGCTACTGGATTCGGTCAATCAACCCTTAATGAATCAAAACAACAACCCGGCCGGCCTCGGGATAAATGGTTCTTCATCCTCAAACTCCATGTCAGGGAGCAGCTTTTCTCTGGGTAATTCGGCTTTCTCGGGATTCACACTGGGCGACTCAGGGTTTGGATCGAATCCCTCCACCGGAACCTCCAGCCAGAGCGGGTTTTCTTCTTCCTTTTCTTCTAGTTCCTTTTCTTCCAGCACGGGTGAAAATGAAATGAGTGGTGCCTACATTGTGGGCGTTGCACCCACCAGCAAGCATGAGGCAATCAAAGTCTGGAACAAACACAATCACTATAATCAATGGGAGTTCGTCGGGCTGGATATGGGAGTGTTCGGAATTGGCGTTGGAATGCCCGGCGGAGGAGGAGCATCCGGCGGCTTCGGGCAACAAAACCCACAGCAGAGTACAGGATTTTCGCAGAGTAGTGGCTTCAGCCTGAACTCCACGACGAATTCACCAAACTCGGGATTTCCACAGAACTGATCGCTGCAAAGTTCGCGCGCCCGCGTAGGATTAAGAATCACCGAGACCCTGATTCCCCTCCTCCCATCGCTTCGCGGCCATTCTCATGGCCGTAATCATTGACTGACAACTTGTAAGGAAACGCCCACAGGCATGGTAACGCGTGCGGCTGCCGCGCACGAGTTTCTGGGTTACAATGTGCTTTGGACTATACAAAACGCCTTAAGGGGAATCTCCGTTTTGAGGGAACCGGAACGAAGATGAGGAGCGGCGTTTACAAAACCCTGGCATTGGGAATCAACCTGTGCCTTCTGGTGGTAATGGCGGGGTGCGACGCGGCTACATCCCCCATGGCTCCGCGAGCGGATAGCCGCGCCCCGACCCTGGTGTTTGACCCCTCCCCTGCGACATTGACGGTGGGGCAGACATTTCAATTCACAGTCAGCGCGCCCGGCGCGCCTCACCCCGCAGCCATTTGGTCCGTGGCGGGAGTCCGAGGAGGAAATTCGAAGGTTGGCACGATTACCAGTGCGGGACTTTACACAGCGCCCGCGTCCGCACCCAATCCGGTAAACATAACCATCACTGCGGCCAGCAAAACCGATGCGAGCAATGCTGCCTCGGTCATGGTGGCGATTTCGTCCACCACGCCGCCTTCCAACGTATCGATTTCCATTACCAACCCTACCGGCGCGGGGAGTGTAACGGTGGGCCAGGCGCTCCCGGTTACCGCCTCGGTGACTGGCGCTCCCAACACGGCGGTCAATTGGACCGTGACGGGCGCGCTGGCGGGATCCGTGGAAAATGGCAACGCCACGCTTGGCACGATTTCCGGCACTTCCGCCAGCGCCACGTACATCGCACCCTCGGCTCTGCCTGCCGGGAACAATCCCGTTACCATTACCGCTACCAGCCAGGCGGATCCGTCGCAGTCGGCCTCGCTCACGGTTACGGTGAATCCCTCAACCACCCGCGCGAACGCCGTCAACGTGCCCGGCGGGGATACCGACGCCACTGACGTCAACGTTGACATTGCCTCTTCCAGCCCGTCTCTCGGCCTCGCCGACATTGGCACGTGTGGGGGCACACTTGGACCTTCCGGAGGCCTGACGGATTGTTCCGGAGGTGTAGCGAGCGTCACGGTCCAAAGGGGCTCAACGGCAATTGTCTGGCTTCTGGGGCAGGGATTGACCGATGGCGGCGGAACGACACTGGCCAACGGACTTTCGGTGGATGTAAGCCAGGGTACGCGCAACGACATCACCGTGACTCAATTGACGCCGCTCAGCCCCACGGACAATCATGCCGGGCTGTTGAACGTTGCCTTTCGTGTCGCGGTGAGCCCGAACGCCACTCCTGGACCGCGCAACATCATAGTGGCCAATACGGCCACCGGCGAGTTGCAGGCGTTCGTGGGAGCGATTCAGATTCAGTAGTGGGAAAAGGAATGAGATTGCGCATCGCGATTCTCGCGGGTTTATTAGCCGCCGGAACTCTGCCCCTTTCCGTCGCACGTGCCTCTACGCTCGTCTCCATGTCGCTCGATCAACTTACCGAAGCCTCCAGTGACATCGTTCAGGGGCAGGTCACCAGGCAGATCTGCCGCTGGAACGAATCCCACACTCAAATCCTGACGCTCACCTCCATCACCGTTGAACAGGTGTACAAGGGAAATTCCCCACCAACCGTAGTGATTGAGCAAATGGGCGGCACGGTTGGGAACATGACGGTGTTCGTTCCCGGCGAGATGACGTTCCAGCCGCAGGGCGAATACGTGCTCTTTCTGGAGCCCGCGTCCGCTGGGTCGCGTTATCGACTGGTCGGGATGACTCAGGGCGCATATCGCATTTACCTCGACGCTGCCACCCACCAGGACCGCGTGATTCTGCCGTCGTTCAGCCGATTGCAGGCGGAACTACAGCCCATTGGACCAGCGGACCCGCCGGGAACGCTGCCGCTGGGGGGATTCCACAAGTACGTGGCCACGGTCGTGGACCAGGGAATCCACGTTCCGCACGGGCTGGCGCTTTCCGTGGCGATTATCTCCACGGAGCCGTTCGGCGCCGGGCGCATGCATGTGTTTGGAAAAACCACCACAGCGTTGTTTCCCAACAAGTCCTTGGTCATTCCGGCAGACACCGAAATTGAAGGAGAGGCGGTTCTGGTGAGCGCGATGTGGACAATCCACTGGGACGAACTGAACGTGCGCGGTGTCCATGCGGCAATCTCCGCGACGAGTGAAGAAACGGTAGGGAGCCTGCGGGGCCGGAACGTGGTCCTGCAAGTGAGGTGAAAGCGATGGGAACGTCCTGGAGGAGAATGAATCGTCGGCGATGGGCGCTTTGCGGACTCGTCCTGCTGGCGCTCTGCTCCGCCGTTCTCCTTTTCGGAACTACATTTCAACTGCTCCCCGTCGCTTCGAGTGACGTCCAAAGGGTCACCTGGCCGACGGGGAACATCACCTGGAGCTTGAATCCTGAAAACACCGTTGTCTACACGGGCGAGGGAGCACTGGCGGATGAGGCGGCGCTCACCGCCGCGCTGAACAAGGCCTTTTCGCTCTGGTCATCAGCCCAGTATCACGGTGCAAACGTCAATACGCTCACCTTCATTCGGGTAGCGGACAACTCCAACACCACTTTCGTCTCCGGCGACTGCGTGAACTCGATTGGATTTACTGGAAGCTTGGCGACGGGGGTTATCGCCGAGACCGAGGTAACGTCTTACTCGAGCTCCACCCCGCCATTCGTTTACCATTGCTCCTCGGGCGCCACCACGCGGGTTTGCCCGCAGAAGGTATGCATCAGTGACGCCGACGTCGAGTTCAGCGATGACGCCTTCTTCTATACTCCGGGATACAACCACCCGCCCGCTGATTACTTCGATTTCCAGACCGTCGCGACTCACGAGATCGGCCACATGATCGGACTGGATCACAGCGGGCTCGCCAACGCCATCATGTATCC
>JASHSC010000639.1 GCA_030036915.1 Terriglobia bacterium | reverse complement strand
CGCCCAGCCGTTCCACGATGCGATAGTGGGAGACGGTTTGACCGATCAGAGCGTCCGCGCCCACCGCCCGCGCCTGATCGCGCGCCATGGCTTGCGCCGCCACCTCCGCGGCCGGCTTGCCGAGGAAACTGGTAGGTCGCTCCTCCTGCGCCAGCAGTGACTCCACCTCGCGGCGTAGGGATTCATCCCCGGCGCAGCCCTCAGCCAGAAATTTTGAGCGCTCACCCGCGTCCAGCTTCCGAGCGGTGTGAAACAGGCGTTCGATTTCAGCCCAGCGCTCGCGCTCCATTTAATGTCTCCTGACGATTGATCACCGCAAATTCGGGTGAGTCATGCAGCGCCGGTTCGTCCTGCGGCCCATAGCCTTCGGGCGACGGGTCGCGAGCCCCCCTACGATGGAATCTATTGCCAATGGAATGGCGCCGGTCCCGCCGAATGGAATTATCGGTTCACCATCGGGAAATTGCAAATATAGCGCGGATGTCCACACCCGCAATTTGGAGGTAGCGGGAAAGGCGCGCTCGGGTGGGGTCCGATTGCTGGACTCCGGTTGGGTTCATCAGACTTCCGAAACCACAGACACTCGCGCTACAATTGTATCGTTTCGACCGGAATGGCCGGCATCATCGCCGGCTTCGGCGACCAGCGCGAAGTTGAGCTACTCGTTGAGGCCGGGTTCACGCCGTTCGAAGTCATTCGTATTGCCACTTCCAACGGCGCCGAATTCATGGGCGACCCGGCCGGAACCATCGCGCCCGACAAGCAGGCGGACCTTGTGGTTTTGAAGGGCGACCCATCGAAAAACATCGCAGACATCGAAAACGTGGAAACTGTTTTCAAAGACGGCATCGGCTACGATTCCACGAAACTTATCGAATCAGTTCATGGAATGGTGGGAAGCAGGTAAAATCACCCAGAGAGGTTCACTCTAAACATGCGCACACTTCGAAGCCTCGCTGTAATCATTACGATCGCCGTAGTTTCGTCATCCGGCGCATTCGGGCAAAGCCGCACAGTGGCCATCACCGTTGACGATGCCCCCTACGCAGCCGGGCCTTATCCACATGATGACTACGTCGCGCACGCCGGTCGCGCCAAGTCCGACAATGCCAAGCTACTGCGGGCCTTCAAGGCGCACCAGGTTCCCGTAACAGCGTTCGTGGTTCAGGGCAATGTCGAATCACTCGGTCCGGCTGGGACCGCGATTCTGAAAAACTGGATCAAGCAAGGTTTCGACCTCGGCAACCATACCTACTCGCATCCCGACATCAATAACCTATCCATTGACCAGATCGAGGATGAAATCCTGCGCGGCGAGTCGGGGATCGCGCCGCTCATGCAGCAGGCGGGGAGAACCACCAGGTTTTTCCGTTTCCCCATGGACCACACTGGCGACACGCAATCCAAGCACGACGCCCTCGCGGCGTTTCTGGCACAGCACGGATATCGATCGGCGCTGTGCACCATTGACAGTTCCGACTACATTTTCAATTCGGCTTACGTCAAGATGCTTGCAAACAAGGACGCGGTGAACGAGGAACGGTTGCGCAACGACTATCTCGCCTACACGAGCGTGGAAATTGATTACTACGCCGGGCTGAACAAACAGGTGTTTGGTTATGAACCTCCGGAGGTTATGGTTCTGCACGACAATCGGCTGAATGCCGACGTGATCGAGCAGGTCCTCGCGATTTTCGAGCAGAAGCAATACAAGTTTGTTTCGCTCGAAGCGGCGCAGTCCGACCCGGCATACCAGACTCCGGACACGGACGTCACCCGCTTTGGCCCGATGTGGGGCTATCGCTGGGCACGCGAGCGCGGCGTGAAAGTGAATGGCAGTCTCGAAACCGAACCTCCAAAGTGGGTCAGTGATTACGCCAAGCCGTATTCAGATTCTTCAGAGTGAACTCGAATTTTTGTCCTTGACCTTGCACGCCGGGTGGCGGTCTAATTTACCTGTACGAGGTGTGGCGTGGCCGTTTCCGATTACCCGAGTCCGATGGACTCCATCGAAGTCCACAAATCGGACCTGGCCGTGCTGTAAGGCGCGTAAAGCGGCGACTGTTCTACCAAATTGAGCCAGACGGAGGCACCCATGGAGCACTATTCACGGCGTGAATTCCTGAAATCCGGACTTGCTGCGGCGGCCGTGGCGGGCGCGGGAAGCATTCCCTTGCTGGCCACGCGCGAAACCGCGACGGACTGGGTGACCCTCGGAAAATCGAATGTCAAGGTCACGCGCCTGGCGTTTGGCACAGGCACGTTCGGCGGAAAGGTGCAGCGCGAATTAGGGCAGCCGGACTTTACGCGCTTGGTTCGCTACGCCTACGACCGCGGCATCCGCTTCTTTGAGACGGCCGAATCTTACGGCGGAATGCACGAAATGCTGGGCATCGCGCTCCAGGGGATTCCGCGCGACAGCTACAAGCTGATGTCGAAGATCACCACGCACGGTGACGTTGACCCGCAGGAGAAAATCGACGAGCTGCGCAAGCTGGCGAAGACCGATTACTTTGACATCATGCTGCTCCACTACCAGCACGTGGCCACCTGGCCCGCGGACAGCACTCGCTGGCAGGACGGCATCATGGAAATGCAGCACAAGCAAGCCATCATCGCCCACGGAGCCTCCGTGCACGGCCTGCCCGCCCTTCGCCAAGTTCCCTCAAACCAGTGGCTGCAAGTGGCCATGATCCGCATGAACCACAAGGGCGTGCGGATGGATGCGGAGAACTTCGACACCAAAGGCCTGGGCGATGTGAAGGAAGTCACGACCTACGTGAAGGAAGTTCGCAAGAACGGCATGGGCGTGATCAGCATGAAGCTCGCCGGCGAGGGCCAATTCACCGCGCGCGCCGACCGCCAGGCCGCCATGCGCTACGCCTTCCGAAAAGCCGGAGTGAATTGCGTCACCGTCGGCTACAAAAACACCGGCGAAGTTGACGAAGCTATTGAGAATTTGAATCTGGCGCTGGCATAAGCGCGGTCCTATCCGCCGACAAGTACGGTCCGCCACCCTGGAATTCCAAAAATCCCGTGTCGCGCAGACGCCATTTAGAGCGTCGGAGATTGCTCCCGCTTTTGCGCCGGAAGCTGGCTTCCGTGCGTTAACAAGTTCTTTTGTTTTGAATAACATCCCCGGATGCACGTTCATTTTGCCATTTCCGCGAATCTATCTCCAGGCTAGAGTATTTGTTTTCAATAACTTCTGGGGATATCCCCCTAATAGGACACTCTGCACCTTCCCCTGCGCTGCGTTTGGATAGCTTTCCCATGGAAACCAAGCCGATCGGACAAAATGAGCAATTTGGGCACCAATTTCGATGGGAATATAATTCTTTGGTAACTAATTCTGGCCAGTATGGTTACCGGCACCGATGCCGCAACCGGACCCCGGCGGGAGCGAGTTGCTGGGTGATTTCACCCACCGGGGTGGGTTATTTTTCGGGAACGGTTCGCAGGTTTACAACGGGGCTGTTCGGTTTCCAAAAATGCGGTAAACGTTCCGTCCGTACCCGTATCCCCGTATTCCAGAGCTGAGCTAACGAAACTCGGGACTGTGTACGTGGACTACCGCTCCATGCTTGACGGACTCAGCGGCTTGCAACATAACGGAAAAAATTGGCCGGTACGAGCCGATTTGATTGTCGGGGACGCGGACGATAACGAACCCGAGTCTCAGTTTGGTGAGGTCGTGTTGACGCTCCAGGTTGTGGTCAATTGTAACGAAAACGTCGAAGGATTCCTGCGCGTGGCCCAGCAACGGGCCGTCCGCACTGCCGCCCCAGCCAATTTCGGGCACGGTCTTCACCGCGTGGCCGGGAAAAGCCGCCTTTGCGCCGGCGTTCACACATTCGTCTAAGAGGATACGCAAGATAGAAGGTTGTCTTTGGCAAGTTCGATGAACTGGATGGCCTGCTCACGGCTGACCGACGGAAAGCCTTCCAGGAACTCATCGAGAGTCGAGTTCCCTTCAATGTGGTCAATCAGCACCTGGACGGGAACGCGCGTCCCCTTGAAGCAAGGCTGCCCGCTCATGCGGTCGGGGGCGACCCACACCAGTTGATCGAGCCGGGCTTTTCCCTCTGCAGTCATGTTCTGAGATTACTGGAAAAACCTGCTGGTTGCAACCGCGCCCCTACACCGCCCGATAACGCCCGCCGCCCTGGAATTCCAAAAATCCCATGTCCCGCAGCACCTGCAACTGCTGCCGGCCCGCCGCCCGAAGGCGCGCCCGCCCTACCCGAAATTTGAAAGGGCTATGGGCCACAGGGCGGATTTTATGGCGCACGTGGCGGTTGGCGGGGTGTTTCTTGAGCGAACTGGTATCACGCGTTTGTGGAATAAACCCGTTGAGGTTCTTGTTTCCTAAGAATAAGATCCCTAATTGGCCATTCTTGTACAAGGGTCAGCAAGGGAACTTATGGAGGAGACCATGAAACCGACCGTCATCCGACTAAGAGACGAGATCGAATCAACAGAGGTTGGAAAGAAAACGTGCGAGCCCACGGAACGAGTCATTTTCGTAACCGTGTCCGGCGGTGTGGCTTACGTGTGTGAGGACACTTTGCCCCCCGGAGTCAGGGTTGAAGTCATCGACTTTGACAATCTTGCGGACTCACCCCGTGAAATCGACAGGCTAAGTCCGGCTGCGCAAGCTTATGTTGCAGCGCACTTTACATAGGCGGGGCGCTTTCAAATGAATTTGCGCCTGCTCGAGGACCGTATCGACTCGTTCGGCAACGCTGCGGGGGTAGGTGTGCTTATTATCCAATAACGTCCAATCTTAAGCCTTGATAAATTTCATCGAATGTTGCCGGGTTATTTAAATCTCTGTCCAATTCATAACTTACAAGCCTTATTCCGAATTCCGCGGCCTTGGAGGAAACCCTCTTTCCAAAATCGGCTGCAATTAGCACCCCCGTCGGACATTCTCCACGCAGTTCGTCCATATACCCGCGCAGTTGCTCCAAGTCGCCAGCCATCGCCCGATGCGTTTTAACTTCGATAGGAATCTTGGGCCCTGACCCTACCGGCGTGCGTTCCTTCAATAGAAGGTCGATGTGACCCTGCGGCAGTGCCTTCTCCCCAAGGACTTCCAGGGCGTTCGCTTCGACTCCTGCAACCCCGATCCGCGAAATGAATTTGTGGAGGTTATCAAGTCGCATCAGATGTCGACGTATTGCAGATTGCAGGATTGTTTCTTGAAACCGGCAAATCTCGGGGGTTCTAATGAACTCTGAAGACCGAGTAAACCGTAGAGTAAATCTGCGAGCGTCAGTCAACGGAAGGGGTACGGCCGAGCATTCTGCACGAACTCCAATATCGGATACGCATTGCAGCGTAGTTTGGTCTGCTTGGAAGTGGGTTTTTCGATATCCACCACGCAACAACAGATTCTCGGCGACGTAATAAAACTC